>NZ_ATHV01000017.1 GCF_000422205.1 Desulfovibrio sp. X2 | reverse complement strand
GCGCAAGGAACGGCCCGCTCGCATCTCCCTTGCCCGGCCTCAGGAGCGCGCGGCAGGGAGAAAGAGGCTGGTGGGCTCTCAGCGCGCCACGCAGTCGTTTCCCTGGAAGCTCCACTTCTCTATGGTTCCCGAGGCCCTGTCGACCACGAAGGTCGTCTTGCAGTCGAAGTTCAGCGTGTATCCCGTCCTGCCCGGGGTCGTGGAGGTGTAGGGAACACCGCCTATGGACGTGGTCCTGGTGGTCGGAGGGGTGCCGGGGTCGGTCACGACCCTGTGCCGTTGATACGTCAGGAATTTCTGCGTGCCGGTCTCATAGGTGGAGTCGGGGGCGCCCCACGCGCCGACCAGCTTCGCCTCGTCCGAGCCGACGAAGGTGTTGAGCGTTTCCGCGTACTTCTCCTTGGTGGCGCAGCCGTTGAGCAAGACCAGGAGGAGCGCAAGAATCGTTAAATATCTCATCATGTTCCCTTCCATTTTTTAGAGTCTATAGAGGCTGCGCGGCGCAAAGGATAAGTAGGGAAAGTATGTATTTCCCTGCCTCCTCTCGGTCATCATGCCTGGAGCTGCGGCTTCTCACGCCCAGCGTCCGATTTTTCCGGAGTTCAGCGCGCGAAAGGGGGCGAGGCAGAACTCAGGGCAGAAGAGTCCGGAGAGGGGCGCGCAGCCCCGTGGGGATGATCCCCCTGGCTGCCGGAGGCATTCCCGTCCGCCTCGACTTGGGCTACGATGGGCGTTCGCGGCTGTGGTCGGGAGCGTCCCCGCCGCATGGAAACAAGGCCTTGCGCCTCAGGCACGGGCATGAACGCACGCATTGGAGACAAGGAGTCAGGCAGTGGCCCGAGAAAGCGAGAAGACATCCGGCGAGGCATCCCCCCATACATCCCCCCATACATCCCCCCAGACACCCTCCGAGACGCAGAACGGCGCGCAGACGCTCGTCGCCACCCTGGTCGGGAGCGGGGTGGAGGTCTGCTTCGCCAACCCCGGCACGTCGGAGATGCACTTCGTCAGCGCGCTGGACACCATCGAGGGCATGCGCCCGGTGCTCTGCCTGTTCGAGGGCGTGGCCACGGGCGCGGCGGACGGCTATGCCCGCATGGCGGGAAAGCCCGCCTGCACGCTGCTCCATCTCGGCCCGGGATTCGCCAACGGCATGGCCAACACCCACAACGCCCGGCGCGCCCAGTCGCCCGTGGTGAACATCGTGGGCGACCACGCCACGTACCACGAGCGCTTCAATGCGCCGCTCACCTCCAACGTCGTGGGCTTTGCCGAGGCCATCTCCCACTGGACGCACCGCTCGCGCAGCGCCCGCACCGTGGCCGCGGACGCCGCGCGCGCGGTCCAGGCCGCCCGGCAGGCGCCGGGGCGGGTGGCCACCCTGATCCTTCCCGCGGACACGGCCTGGACGCCCGCGGAGCGGCCCGCGCCCCCGCTCGAGGTCTGCCCGCCGTCCAGGGTGGCGGACGGGGCCGTGGAGGCGGCGGCCAGGGCCCTGCGCAGCGGCAGGAAGACGGCGGTCCTCATGCGCGGCGCGGTGCTGCACGGCCCCGGGCTTTCCGCCGCCGGGTGCATCGCCGCCAAGACGGGCTGCACGCTCCTGTGCGACACCTTCACCCCCCGCATGCGCGCCGGGGCGGGGCTGCCGGTGGTGGAGAAGCTTCCCTACCGCGGCGCGGACATCCTGCGCCTCCTCGGAAAGTACGAGCAGCTGCTGCTGGTCGGGGCCGAGCCCCCGGTCTCCTTCTTCGCCTACCCGGAGCAGGAGAGCTGGCTGACGCGGCCCGACTGCAGGATCCTCACGCTGTCCCACGCCCACGAGGACGGCGACGCGGCCCTGGCCGCCCTGGCCGAGGCCCTGGACGCCTCGGTCCAGGGGTGCGGGGCGCCCTTCGCCCCGCCCGCCCTGCCGCCCGAGGGGCCGCTCACCGCGGAGGCCGTCATGCGCACCGTGGCCGCCCTCCTGCCGCAGGACGCCATCGTGGCCGACGAGGGCATCACCTCGACCCTGCCCTACACCTCGCTGCTCGCCAACGCCGCGGCGCACGACTACCTTTCGCTCACCGGCGGGGCCATCGGCGGCATCCTGCCGCTCGGCACGGGCGCGGCCGTGGCCGCGCCGGGCCGCAAGGTCATCGCCCTGGAGGGCGACGGCAGCGCCATGTACACCCTGCAGGCCCTGTGGACGCAGGCCCGGGAGAAGCTCGACGTGGTCACGGTGATCTACGCCAACAGGTCGTACGCCGTGCTCAACCAGGAGCTGCGCCTGGTGCAGGCGGCATCGCAGGGCGAGCGGGCCAAATCGTTGCTCGATCTGCACGATCCCTCCCTCGACTGGGTCTCCCTGGCCGCGGGCATGGGCGTGCAGGCCGTGCGCGCCGAGACCACGCAGGCCTTCGCCGCAGCCTTTGCCGCGGCCCTGGGCGAGTCCGGCCCCCGGCTCATCGAGGCCGTGATCTGAACCCCTGCCGTTGCAAACGAACGAGGCCGGTATTCTTTACGGAATACCGGCCTCGTTCGTTTTCGCCGTCCCCCCACGCCCAGGCTTCCCTTCGCCCTGTCGCCGGGCGTCTCGCGCGCGAAGCGGGTCAAGGGGTCACCCCTTGCGCGGGGATGGTCCAGGAAGGGGGCGCGCAGCCCCTGTGGGGATAATCCCCTCTGGCCGCCGGAGGCATCTTCTCTTCGTTTTTTCCGTCGCGCCTTACGCGCGGCGCAGGGTGTCGGCCAGCACGGAGCGCACGAGGTCTTGGGGCACGTCGTCGCGGCGGGTGGTCTGGCCGAGGGAGGTGGGCAGGATGAAGGTGATGCGGCCGCCGGAGTTCTTCTTGTCGCCGGAGGCGATGCGCAAAAGCTCGTCGGGGTCGAGGTCGAGCGGCGCCACGGCCAGGCCGTAGCGGTCGAGGAGCTGCTCGTGGCGGTGGTAGTCCGCGGCCGGGAAGAGGTTCATGGCGTTGGCCAGCCGGGCCGCGGCGCGCATGCCGTAGGCCACGCATTCGCCGTGGGTGAGGGCGTAGTGCATGGCGTCCTCCACGGCGTGGCCCAGGGTATGGCCGTAGTTGAGGACCATGCGGGGCCCGGCCTCGCGCTCGTCGCGCTCGACGATGGAGGCCTTGATGGCGCAGCAGGTGGCCACGGTGCGGATGACGGCCTCGCGCTCCAGGGAGCGGAGGGCGTCGCGCTTATCCTCGAGGTAGGAGAAGAATTCGGCGTCCGCGATGACGGCGTACTTCAGGACCTCGGCCAGGCCGCTGTCCAGCTCGCGCGGCGGCAGGGAGGCCAGGGTGTCGACATCGACGAGGACCTTTTTGGGCTGGTGGAAGAGGCCGATGTAGTTCTTGGCCCCGGGCAGGTTGACGGCGACCTTGCCGCCCACGCTGGAGTCGACCTGGGAGAGGAGGGTGGTGGGCACCTGGACGAAGGGCAGGCCGCGCATGTAGCAGCCCGCCACGAAGCCGGTCAGGTCGCCGACCATGCCGCCGCCCACGGCCACGAGGCAGTCCTTGCGGGAGATGCGCAGGTCGCGCAGGTCGCCGCAGAGGCGCTCGAACACGGCCAGGCACTTGCTCTGCTCGCCCGCGGGCACCGAGAGCAGGTCGGCCTGGACGTCGGCGGCGCGGAGGTCGGCGAGCAGGGTCTCGCCGAACAGGGCGCGGGTGGTCTCGTCGCAGACGAGGACGAGGCGCTTGCCGAAGCGGCCCCGGGCGAGCTCCCCGGCCGTGCGGCCGAGGAGCCCGGAGTCCACGACGATGTCGTAGGAGGCGTCCACCTCCTTGCGCAGGGAGACGCGCAGGCTCTGCATGGGATGTCGGTCCTCGGACTGCCGGGGCTAGTCCTTGGGACCTTCCTCCTGGTGGCGGATGGATTCCTCGTGGATGTACTCGTAGATGCGCGTGAGGAAGTTCTCGTCCAGCCCCAGCTCGCGGCCGTGGCGGATGCGGGTCTGCAGGGTCTCCTTCCAGCGCTTGGGCTGGAAGACGGTGAGGCGGGTCTTCTTCTTGAAGCGGCCGATCTCGCTGGCGATGTCCATGCGCTGCTTGAGCAGCGAGATGAGCGTGCCGTCGAGCTGGTCGATGATGCGGCGCAGCCCCTGGATGTAGGCGAGCTCGTCGTCCGAGGGGGTGGCGCGCATGGGGTTGAGGCTCGCCAGGAGCTTGCCGAGGTCCGCGGGCTTCAGCTGCTGCTTGGCGTCGGACAGGGCCACGTCCGGGTCGATGTGCGACTCGATCATGAGCCCGTCGAAGGTCAGGTCCAGGGCGGTCTGGGCGACTTCCGCGATGAGCTTCCTGTTGCCCGAGATGTGCGAGGGGTCGCAGATGATGGGCAGGTTGGGCACGCGGTGGCGCAGCTCGATGGGAATCTTCCAGTTGGGCTTGTTGCGGAACCTGGACTTCTTGTAGGCGGTGAAGCCGCGGTGGATGGCCGCGAGCTTGGTCACGCCGGAGTTGTTCAGCCGTTCCAGGGCGCCGAGCCAGAGCTCGAGGTCCGGGTTGATGGGGTTCTTGACCATCACGGGCACGTCGACGCCTTTCAGCGCGTCGGCGATGGGCTGCACGGAGAAGGGGTTGACGGTGGTGCGCGCGCCGATCCAGAGGACGTCGATGCCGGCCTTGAGCGCGGCCTCCACGTGCTCGGGGGTGGCCACCTCGGTGGTCACGGGCAGGCCGTGGGCGGCTCCCGCCTCCTTGAGCCAGCGCAGGCCCGGCTCGCCCACGCCTTCGAAGCAGCCGGGGCGGGTGCGGGGCTTCCATAGGCCCGCGCGCACGACATTCACGGGGAGCTTGGCGAGTCCGGCCACGGTGGCGTGGACCTGCTCTTCGGATTCGGCGCTGCAGGGGCCCGCGATGACGAGATAGTCGCCGTACGCGATGCCCCAGTCCCTCAGTTGCTCGGCCTTGATCTTGACGGTCATGGGCATCCTCGCATGGGGTGGTGTGCCGCCGACGCGCCCCGCGTGCGGCGGGGGCGCGACGGCTGGCGCATGCTATGTTTTTTCAGCCCCATGCGCAACCGGACATTATTGTTCGTAGTTGCGGCGGCAGTAGAGCGAGCAGATGGTGTCGACCTGGGCGGTGACCGAGCCGCAGGTGGGGTTGTAGACGCGGTTGGAGGCGACCTCGTTGCGCATCTGGGCGCACAGGTTCAGGCACTGCTGCAGGTCGCCGTTGAAGGCCTCGAGCCTGCTCGAGTAGTCGTTGCAGATCTGTTCCTGCACGAAGGGGTCGCAGCCCATGACGCCTCCGCCTCCGTCGTTGTTGTCGCCGCGGCCGGAGGTGCCGGGCGAGGAGGCGAAGCGGCACTGGAAGCGGAAGTCCGAGATGTCCATCGGCGCCGGCTTCAGCCCGCATCCCGCGGACACGCTCAGGGCCAGGGCGGCGAGGGCGCACACGACGACGAGGGCCATGGTGGTCTTCTTCATGACGGAGCTCCTTGTATGGCGGCCATCATAGCACATCGCCCCGCGAAAGCGAGAGGGACGGGGCATGGCGCGCCAGAAAATCCTCGGCCATGTGCAGTGCCTGGGCCGAGTCGGACAGGGCCATGTCCATGAGCCGGGTCTGGCCGAGGAGCAGGCCGAGGAGCCGGAGCGCCTCGCGGGTCTCGGCCTCGGGCCGCCTGCTCAGGCGGGCGTCGATCATGTCGCCCTTGGTGCGGGCCTCGAAGCCCACGCGGGTCAGGACCTCGCGCAGGTATTCCAGGCGCAGCAGGCGGCGGTCGAAGTCCGCGCCGCCGCCCTTGAAGCGCAGGGAGGCGTAGTTGGCCTCGGGATGCGGCCCGCACAGGGCGTCCACGGTGGCGAAGTGGTAGCCGAAGCGGATCATGGCGTGGCAGTAGTCCGCGGAGAGCAGGGCGTAGCTCGAGAGGCTCTTGTCCGCGAGGCTCAGGATGCCGCCGGAGATGCGGTCGAAACGCTCCCAGTCCAGGTGCCTGAGCCCCTCGTGCCAGGAGATCTCCGGCGCGGTCAGCCCGTCCCACAGGGCGCGCATGGGCGCGGAGCGCAGCGCCCCCGGCGGCACGCTCTCGCCCGCCAGCTCGGGGTCCACGCCGCCGTCGAGGTCCAGGACGTAGAAGGAGAGCGGCAGGTCGGTCTCGAGCGGCCGCGCCTGGCCCAGGCCGCGGCCCTTGCCGCCCAGCGAGAACATCTCGGCCACGCCCTTCTCGTGGCAGAAGCGGACCACGTCGTGCAGGCTCGCGCAGCCGCGCGGGGTGAAGTCCGGGCTCCCCGGATCGGTCAGGGTCAGGCGCGAGAGCGCGTGCAGGACCGGGGAGAGCCGCTCGCGCAGGCGGGAGGGCGGACGCTTGCGCTCGCGCCCGGCCAGGCGGCGCAGGGGCTCGGCCACGCCGTCGTAGACCACGCCCGAGTCCGCGTCCACGGTGACCACCTGTCCCGGGCGCAGCACCTGCATGGCCGAGGGCGCGCCCACGAGCACGGGCACCCCGAACTCGCGGGCCACGGAGGCGAAGTGCCCGGCGCGGCTGCCCGCCGGGGAGATGACCGCCGTGAGGCGGCCGAGCGCCGAGGCCAGCTTGGGCGAGAGGGTGCGGCAGATGACCACGGAGCCGGACGGGATGTCGCGGCCGTCCGTGATGCGGCCGGGGAAGAAGACCCGGCCCACGGCCACGCCGCCCGAGGCCGAGGCCGCGCCGTCGATGAGGCGCGGGTTGGCGATGTCCTCGCAGACCTCGGCCGCAGGGTCGCAGGTCGCGGGCTCCTCGTGCTGGAAGGGGCGCGACTGCACCACGTAGAGGCCGTCCGAGGCGTCCAGGCACCACTCCACGTCCTGCGGCCCGCCGAGGCCCCGCTCCAGGGCCATGCCGTGGCGCCACAGCTCGTGCAGCCGCCCAGGGGTGAGGTGCGCGGCCAGGGGGGCGGGCGCGGCCCTCTGCGCATCGGGCGCGGGCCCCTCGACGACGCGGCCGTCCTCGCGCGCGAGGCGCCAGGTGAGCGGCACCACGGAGCCGTCCACCAGCTTCTCGCCCGCGCCGGACACGGCGTAGACCGCCATGTGGTGCTCCGGGCAGGGCTCGTCGCCGTCGGGGGCCGCTTTGTTGTTCTGCGCGGGCGGCGCGTCGTCGGTGTAGATGACGCCCGAGGCCGCGGGGTCGAGCATGCGCACCACGGCCACGGCCATGGGCGCCTCGTCGTCCGGGATGCCGTAGCGCACGCGGTAGGCCACGGCGCGCGGGGAGTACTTGGAGAGGTAGACGTCGCGCACCGCGGCCGGGACCTCGGAGGCGGGCACGAAGAGGCGGGAGTCGTAGAGCCCGGCGTAGGACAGGCGGCCGTCCTCGCCCACGGCCGAGGAGCGCACGGCGAAGAGCGTGACCCCCTTTTGCGCGAGCCCGGCCACGGCCGTGCCGAGCTCCTCCGCGACCTCGACGGGCAGCGCGGCGTCCTCCACGGCCTCCTGCATCATGGCGCACAGCTCGTCGAAGTCCTCGGGCTCGTCCACGCGCACGCGGGAGAGGGTCTCGTCGAGCCGGGCCCTGAGCCCGGCGCGGGACAGGAAGAGCTCGTAGGCGTGCGTCGTCAGGGCGAAGCCCTCGGGCACGGGCAGTCCGAGCGCGGCGGCCGCGCCGAGCCCGGCGGCCTTGCCGCCGCACAGCTCCGGCCGCGCGGCGGCCTCGGCCAGGGAGAGCACGTAGGGCGGGCCGGATTCCCGCGCGGGCTCCGCGAAGGCCGCGCCGACCTCGGCCAGCAGCTCGTCCAGGCGGCCGGGCAGCTCGCCGTAGTCCGCGGGGTTCATGGCGCACAGGCTGTCCACGAGGCGGGAGAGCGACCAGGAGAGGGCGCGGAAGAGGGCGCTGGCGCGCGCCCAGTCCGCCGGGATCTGGCCGTAGAGGATCTCCTCGATCTCGGTGATGCACTCCAGGGCGCGCTTGTCGTGGGAGAGCAGGGCTCGGAAGGCGTCGTACTTGCGCTTGAGAGCCGTCTCGGGGGCGAAGATGCGCTCGGCCCAGAAGCGGAAGAGGCGGGGAAGCTGCATGGCGGATTCCTCGTGCGACGTCCGCGCGATGCGCAAAGTCGTTGTCGGGTCGGGACGGCCGCGGCCGGGCGGGGGCTAGCGGCCGCTCTCTTCCAGGGCTATGGCCACCTTCTCCTCGAGCTCGTCCTTGTCGATGGGCTTGACGCAGTACTCGAAGGCGCCCAGCTGCTGCGCCTCGCGCGCGGTCTCGAGGGTGGGATAGCCGGTGAGCATGATGACCCTGGTCGCGGGCGAGAGCTTCTTCAGCTCCTCGAGCACGTCCACGCCGCTCATCTTCTTGAGCTTGATGTCCAGGATGGCCACGTCCACCTTGTGGGCGCGCACGTACGCCAGGGCGTCCTCCTCCTCGGTGAAGGGCTCCACATCGTGCCCCTTGCGGGAGAGGATGCGTTTGATCATCACCCCGGCGTCCAGCACGTCGTCCAATACGATGATCCTGGCCATGTAACCTCCTGTGTCGCAGGGCGTCGTGGCCGCCCGCTTCGCGAGGCTAGCCTGAAACGCGGCGTTTTGCCAGCCCGAAGCGGTGCAGGGGCCGATCCGAGGGCATGCCGCCCCGCCCTCGCGCGTCCCGGCGGCCCCGTCCCGGAGCGCGCCGGGCCAAAAAAGAACTTACCAAAAGGCCCGGCGCGATGTATGGTCCCGGTATTCATCCACAGCCCGGCGCGCGCCGCCGGAAAGGGGGACCGACACAATGACCGACATCGCCGCCCTGCTCGGAGACGAGGCAGGTTCACTCCTCGAGCACGTCTGCACCACCTTCCCCAAGGAGCGCCTGCACCTGCCGGGGCCGGACTTCGTGGACCGCGTATGGGCCCTTTCGGACCGCACGCCGAACGTGCTCAGAAACCTCCAGGCCATCCTCGGCCACGGGCGCCTGGCGGACACGGGCTACGTCTCCATCCTGCCCGTGGACCAGGGCGTGGAGCACTCGGCCGCGGCCTCGTTCGCGCCGGAACCCGTCTACTTCGACCCCGAGAACATCGTCCGCCTGGCCATCGAGGGCGGCTGCAACGCCGTGGCCTCCACCCTGGGGGTGCTCGGCTGCGTGGCGCGCAAGTTCGCGCACAAGATCCCCTTCATCCTCAAGCTCAACCACAACGAGATGCTGACCTACCCCGGCAAGTACGACCAGATCCCCTTCGCCTCCGTGCGCCAGGCCTTCGACATGGGCGCCGTGGCCGTGGGGGCCACGGTCTACTTCGGCGCGCCCGAGTCCAACCGGGAGATCCAGGAGGTCTCCGAGATGTTCCAGGCGGCCCACGAGCTCGGCATGGCCACCATCCTCTGGGCCTACCTGCGAAACCCGGCCTTCAAGAAGGACGGCAAGGACTACCACACGGCCGCGGACCTGACCGGCCAGGCCAACCATCTGGCCAGCACCATGCACGCGGACATCGTGAAGCAGAAGCAGGCCACGCTGAACGGCGGCTACACGGCCATCGGCTTCGGCCACACCAACCCCAGGGTCTACGGCGAGCTGTGCACCGACCATCCCGTGGACCTCTGCCGCTACCAGGTGGCCAACTGCTACATGGGGCGCTGCGGGCTCATCAACTCCGGCGGCGGCTCGGGCAAGAACGACATGGCCCAGGCCGTGCGCACGGCGGTGATCAACAAGCGCGCGGGCGGGCTCGGCATGATCTCGGGCCGCAAGGCGTTCCAGCGGCCCATGGACGAGGGCGTGAAGCTCCTGAACGCGATCCAGGACGTCTACCTCGACGAGACGATCACCGTTGCCTGACGACTCGCTGCCCGACGAGGCGGAGCGCGGCGGGGGCGACAAGTCCGCCGCGCCCTCGGACGGGGATTCCGACCCGCAGGGGCAGAGTAGCGCGCGCCGCGTGCCGCGCGTCCTGGCGCGCGAGCCGCAGCCGCGGGGCTCGGTGCGCCGCGCCGTGCTCCTGCCCCTGGCCGCGGCCCTGGCCCTCATCGTGGCGCTCGGCAGCACGGGCGCCTGGTTCCTGCTCGGCCGCGAGGCCGCGCGCGAGGCCCAGGCCACCCGCGACCTGGCGCTGCGCGAGATGCGGCGGCGCATCTCCTCCGAGGCCAGGCGGCTCTTCGGCTTCATCGACTTCCTGACCGCGCGCGACGACCTGGCGCGGGCGCTCGAGGTCACGGACCGCGTGCGCCTGCTGGCCCTTGCGGGCGGCGATTTCGCCCGGCTGCGCGCCACCCAGGGGCTCGACCGCTTCCTCATCCTCGACGCGGAGCGCCGCGTGGTCTGGCGGCTGCACGAGCCCGCCCGCATGGGCGACGTGCGGCTGCACGACCCCGTGCTTGCCCTGGACGGCGGCGCCGTGTCCGGCCGCGGCCTCTTCGACGCGGGCGGCCGGGCCGCGGGCCTCGAGGTCTCCCCGGCAGGGCGCCTCGCGCTCTATGCCGCTGCCCCGGTGGTGCGCCAGGGCCGCGTGCTCGGCTACATCGAGCTCGGCGCGGACATGGGGGGCCTTCTGCCCTCGGTCGCCGGGCTCATCGGCGCCGATCTGGTCCTGACGGTGGACAAGGGGCTGCTCGACCGGCCCGCGTGGGAACACGGCGCGGCGGAGCGCGGCTTCGTCCAGGGCTGGGACGAGCTGCCGCGCGAGGCCGTGGTCCAGGCCACGCTGCCCGCCCTGCCCGACGGGCTGGCCCGCGCCCTGGCCGCGTCCCGCGCGCCGCGCGCCGCCTTCCTCGCCCCCCAGGAGGGCACGGACTACCTGGCCGGGGTGGCGCCCCTCGGATTCCTTTCGGGAACTTCGGCCGGGACTACGGCGGAAACGGTCGCGGCCGAGGCCGCGGCGCCCCGGGCGCGGCTGGCCGTGCTCCTGGACGTCACCTCCCGGCGCGCGGCGGCGCGGGCCTTCTGCCTTGGGCTGGCCGCGTTCGGCGGGCTGCTCGGCTGGCTGGTGTTCGCGCTCTTCAAGAGGCGCATCGCGGGCGTGGAGCGCTCCCTGGACGAGGCCGACGCCGGGCTTCGCCGCGAGATAGGCCGCCGCGCGCGCATCCAGGACCGGCTGGCCTCGGCCACGCGCGCGGCCCGCGCCGCGAGCCGGGCCAAGTCCGACTTCCTGGCGACCATGAGCCACGAGATGCGCACTCCCCTAAACGGCATCATCGGCTTCGCCGACCTGACCCTGGAGACCCCCCTGACGCCGGAGCAGGGCCAGAACCTCCGCTACGTGCGCGAGGCCGCCTCCTCGCTCCTGGCCGTGATCAACGACGTCCTGGACCTCGCGCGCGCGGACACGGGCCGCCTGCACCTCGCCTTTGCGCCCTTCGACCCGCGCGCCGTGTGCGCCGAGGTCGTGGAGCTCTTCGGACGGAAGGCCGCGGAGAAGGGGCTGGCGCTCGGCCTGCACGCCGGGCGCGAGGTGCCCGCCATGGTCGTGGGCGACGCCGCCCACCTGCGCCAGATCCTGCAGAACCTCGTCGGCAACGCCGTCAAGTTCACCGCCGCCGGAGGGGTGCGCCTGATCGTGGAGTCGTCGCCCGCGTCCGTGCCGGGCAGGGGTCCGGCCCGGGAAGACGTCCCCGCGGCGGCCATGCGCTTCACGGTCGAGGATTCCGGACCGGGCATTCCGGAGCGGCTGCACGAGTCCATCTTCTCGGCCTTCACCCAGACCGAGGAGACGCTCACGCGCAGCCACGGCGGCAGCGGCCTGGGCCTCGCCCTGGTGCGCCGCCTGGCCGGGCTCATGGGCGGCGAGGTGAAGCTGCGCAGCACCCCGGGCCACGGCTCGTCCTTCAGCCTCTCGCTGACCCTGCCCCTGCCGCCGGGGCCCGCGACCGATGCCCTGGCGAAAAACAGGGCCGAGCCGGACGGGAGCCGGGAGCCCGGGGACGCGCCGGACGGGGCCCGGCAGCGTTCCCTGCGCGTGCTCGTGGCCGAGGACAGCCTGGTCAACCAGCACCTGGCGAGGCGCATCCTGCAGCGCCTGGGGCACACGGCGGTCGTCGCCCCGGACGGCCGCGAGGCCCTGGCCCACCTGCGCGAGGGCGGCTACGACCTGGCCCTGCTCGACCTGAACCTGCCGGGGCTCGACGGGCTCGCCCTGGCCGGGCTCGTGCGGCGCGGCGATGCCGGCGTGCCCTCCCTGCCGCTCCTGGCCGTCTCGGCCACCCCGGCGCGCCTGGCCGAACCCCGGGCCCGCGAGGCGGGCATGGACGGCTACCTCGAGAAGCCGCTCTCCGTGGAGAGGCTGGCAGGCGCCGTCGAGGCCCTGCTGCCGCCCTCCGGCAAGTCCTGAAGCCGGTCCGGCAAAGGGCGCCGGGGCGAAAGTGCCTGCCGCCGCTTCTTCTTCTTGTTCCTCTCCGCCGCTTCGTGCTAGGCTTTGAGCCAGAATCCCGTCCGCCCCGCGCGGTCCCCGTCCGGCCCCGTTCCCGCCCCTGTCGGGCCTGCCGGGCGGGAGGACGATCGTCCGGGACGGCGGGAAGCCCAGGAGGATGCGCCGATGGCTGAACTGAAGATTTGGGGGGAGTCGCAGATCGAGCTTCTGCGCCGCGACATGGACCAGCTCTTCGCTGCCCTGTGCGACGACTTCGGGCTGCCTCCCCTGAAAGGCGCCGCCGGGATGCGCGTGCGCCTGGACGAGGCGGAGAGGCTCGTGGTGGTCGAGGTCGATCTGCCCGGCTTCTCGGGCGACGAGATCGAGGTCGCCGCCACGGAGCGCAGCCTCGCCGTCACGGCCCGCAGCGCGGGCGGCGGCGCGTCGCGCAGCCTGAAGAGGAGCATCGGCCTGCCCGTGGCCGTGGAGCCGTCGGGGGCGCGCGCCGCGCACGACGGCCGCACGCTGACCGTGACCCTGCCGCGCCGCGCGGGCACCGTGGCCCGACTCTCCGTGACCTGCGAAAACACCTGACCCTGGAGCCGACCATGCCCGCACGCACGAAAAAGAACGGCCCTGCCCGCTCCTCCGAAAAATCGTCCACGTCCTCCCCGGCCGCTCTTTCGCCCCAGGACCTGCGCTGGCGCTGCGACCCCGCCTCCCTCGGCTTCTCCTCCACGGCCGATCTCGAGCCCCTGGACGAGATCCTGGGCCAGAAGCGCGGCGTGGAGGCCTTCGGCTTCGGCATGGGCCTCACGGGCAAGGGCTACAACATCTTTCTCACCGGCCCCTCGGGCACCGGCAGGCTCTCGACCATCAAGCGCCTCCTGCACGACCTCTCGGGCGAGGACGGCGTGCCCGAGGACCTGGCCTACGTGAACAACTTCAAGCACGCCGAGCAGCCCATCCTGCTGCGCTTCACCGCGGGCAAGGGGCTCGAGTTCCAAAAGGGCATGAAGGAGTTCCTGGAGCAGGTGAAGCGCGAGGTGCCCCAGATCTTCGAGAGCGAGGAGTACATCCAGCGCAAGAACTCCATCGCCGAGGCGCACGAGAAGCGCGTCATGGCCTTCTACAAGGAGATGGAGGAGAAGGTCCGCGACACGGGCCTCGTGGTCGTGAACATGCAGATGGGCCCCTTCACGCGGCCCGACGTCCTGCCCGTGGTGGACGGACAGCCCAAAAGGCTCATCGAGCTCGAGGACATGGTGGAGCACGGCCGCTTCCCGCGCGAGGAGTTCGAGCGGCTGAAGGGCAAGCGCGAGCAGGTCAAGGAGGAGATCGACCACATCATCCAGCAGGTGCGCGAGATGCAGAAGGAGGTCCAGAAGAAGCACGAGGAGGTGGACCGCCTGGTGCTCATGTCCTGGGCCCAGGAGGCCATGAAGCCGCTGCGCGAGAAGTATGCGGAGCAGAAGATCGAGGACTACCTGGACGCGGTGCTCGAGCACATGGTGGAGAACCTCGACGACCTGCGCAACCTCGGCAAGCAGATGCAGGGCCCCATCCCCGGCATGATGATGACCCCGCAGGCCGAGGCCGTGCTGCACCCCTACGAGGTCAACCTGATCGTGGACAACTCGGAGACCAAGGGGCCTCCGGTGATCATCGAGTCGTACCCCACCTACAGGAACCTCTTCGGCTCCATCGAGCGGGTCACGGACCGCACCGGCACCTGGCGCACGGACTTCTCGCGCATCAAGGCGGGCGCCTTCGTCAAGGCCAACGGCGGCTTCCTGGTGCTGAACCTCATGGACGCGATCATGGAGCCGGGCGTCTGGCCCACGCTCAAGCGCTCGCTCAAGACCGAGCAGATCGAGATCGAGACCTACGACCCCTACTATTTCTTCACCGCCACGGGGCTCAAGCCCGAGCCCATCCCCATGAAGGTCAAGGTGGTGGTCTACGGCGACTCCTACCTCTACGCCCTGCTGCGCGCCTACGACCCGGACATGGGCAAGATCTTCAAGGTCCGGGCCGACTGGGAGACGAGCATGGACCGCGACGAGGAGGCCGTCTCCAAGACCGCCCGCTTCGTGAGCGCCATCTGCGACGAGGAGAAGCTCGCCCCGTTTTCCGCCTCGGGTGTGGCCCGCGTGGTGGAGGAGGCCGTGCGCATGGCGGGCAGGCGCGAGAAGATGACCACGGCCTTCCCGCGCCTCACGGACCTCTTGCAGGAGGCCGACTTCTTCGCCCGGCGGGCGGGCGCGGACACGGTCGAGGCCGAGCACGTGCAGGGGGCGGTGGACGCGCGCATACACCGCCACAACCAGATCGAGGAGCGGCTGCAGGAGATGATCGACCGCGGCTCGCTCTTCGTGGACGTCACCGGCGCGGCCGTGGGCCAGGTCAACGGGCTCGCGGTCTACGGCATGGCCGACTACGCCTTCGGCCGCCCCTCGCGCATCACCGCCTCGGTCTCCATGGGCAAGGAGGGCATCATCAACATCGAGCGCGAGGCCGAGCTTTCCGGCCCCACGCACAACAAGGGCGTGCTCATCCTCTCGGGCTGGCTGCGCCGCACCTTCTCCCAGAACCGGCCGCTCACCCTGGCCGCGTCCATCGCCTTCGAGCAGTCCTACGGCGGCATCGACGGCGACTCGGCCTCGTCCACCGAGGCCTACGCGCTCCTGTCCGCGCTCTCGGGCGTGGCGTTGCGCCAGGACGTGGCCGTGACCGGCTCGGTCAACCAGAAGGGCGAGGTCCAGCCCATCGGCGGGGTCAACGAGAAGATCGAGGGCTTCTTCCTGTGCTGCAGGCACAAGGGGCTCACCGGCACGCAGGGGGTGATGATCCCGGCCGCCAACGTCAAGGACCTGATGCTCGCGCCCGAGGTCGTAAAGGCGGTCGGGGAGGGGAAGTTCCACGTCTGGGCCGTGCGCACGCTGGAGGAGGGCATAGCCCATCTCACCGGCCGCGAGGCCGGAACGCGCGACGAGCACGACAAGTTCCCCGAGGATTCGGTCTTCGGCCTGGCCGACGCCAAGCTCACGGAGCTGGCCGAGGGGCTGCGCGAGTTCATGGGGAAGAACGAGGAGAACGGCGCCAAGGGCGGCAAGTCCCGCAAGGGCGCCTCCAAGGACAAGAAGTAGTCTCACGCGGCGGGGGGCCGCAGGGGGAGAGATGAACGGCGGTCGGCGGGAAGAGGGGGGCGGACTGCGCCTCGAAGAGGAGTGCGCGCGCCTGCGGCGCAGGGTGGGGGAGCTCGAGGACGAGGTCTCCCGGCTGACCGCGGCGCAGCTCGACCGCGCCATGCTCGCGGCCATCCTCGAGCAGACCGGGGACCCGGCCGTGATCAAGGATCTCAACCATCGCGTCATCGCCGCGAACATGGCCTTCGCCCGGCTCGCCGGGCGCGCCTCGCCGCGCGAGCTGACGGGCCTCACCTATCCCGAGCTCTTCGGACTGGACCCCGAGCGCGAGCCGCTGCGCGGCTACATGGCCGACGACCGCGCCGCGCTCCGCCTGCCCCCGGGCGAGGCCCTGACGCGCGAGGAGACCGTGGTCCTGCCCTCGGGCGAGCGGCGCGTCTTCCTGGCGCGCAAGTTTCCCGTGCACCAAGGGGGCGAGGCCGTGGCCACGGCGGCCATCGCCAGCGACATCACGGACCGCAAGCGCACGGAGCTGACGCTCTACGCCCTGGCCTCGGCCCTGGCCGCGGTCACGGCCCAGGATTTCATGCACCCCCTGACCGCCAACCTGGCCCGGACGCTCCAGGCGGACGCGGCCTTCGTGGCCGAGCTCTCGCCAGACGGCCGCAGCGCGCGCACCCTGGCCATGTGGCGCGACGGCGTGCACGTCCCGCCGAGGGCCTTCGCCCTTGCCGGGACGCCCAACGAGGTCGTGGCCCAGGGGCGCAGCGTGCTCGTGGCGCGCGGCGTTCGCGAGCGCTATCCGGACGACGCGGCGCTGGCCGGGGAGGATGCCGAGGCCTACGCGGGCATCCCGCTGCGCGATTCCCGCGGCGTGGTGCGCGGCGTCATCGGCGTCTTCTTCAGGCGCGAGCTCACCGAGCCCAAGGTCGTGGATTCGGTGCTCTCGGTCTTCGCGCAGCGCACCTCGGCGGAGATGGAGCGGGCCGGGGTGGAGGCGGAGCTCGCCCGGCGCGAGGCCGACTCCCGCCTGCTCTTCGACCGCTCGCCCGTGGGGCTCAGCATGGCCACGCCCACGGGCGCGTACCTGCGCGTCAACGACGAGTATTGCCGGACCCTGGGCTACGCGTCGGGCGAACTGCTCGGGCGGCACATCTCCGAGATCACCCATCCCGACGACCGGGCCGAGGACTCCCGCCTGAAGGATGCCCTGCTGGCGGGCGAGATCGAGGCCCTGACGCGCGAGAAGCGCTTCGTCACGCGCTCGGGCGAGACCATCTGGTGCCGCGTGTACGGGCGGCTGCTGCGCGACGCCGACGGCGAGCCCCTCTACTACCTGGCCACCATCCAGGACGTGACCGCGCGCCGGGACATGGAGAAGGAGCTGGTGGCGGCCAAGGAGCGGGCCGAGTTCGCGAGCCGCACCAAGTCCGAGTTCCTGGCCAACATGAGCCACGAGATCCGCACCCCCCTGAACGGCGTGCTCGGCATGCTCCAGCTCCTGGAGCTGACCGAGCTCTCGGACGAGCAGCGCGAGTACGCCCGCACCGCGCTCTCCTCGGGCAAGGGGCTGCTGCGCCTGATCAACGACATCCTCGACTTCTCCAAGATCGAGTCCGGCAGGATGGAGCTCGAGGAGAACCCCTTCAAGCCCGCGGAACTCTTCGAGAGCACGGCCAGGCTCTTCGCCCTGCAGGCCGCGGACAAGGGGCTGAACATGACCACGGAGATAGACGCCTCCGTGCCGGTCTGGCTGGTGGCGGACTGCAACCGGCTGCAGCAGGTCCTCTACAACCTGCTCGGCAACGCGCTGAAGTTCACGGAGCACGGCGGGGTGACCATGCGCGCGCGTTGCGAGGCGGCGTTCACCTCCGGCGGCGAGGCGGACCCGCACCACACCGTGCTCCGCGTGGAGGTGGAGGACACCGGCCCGGGCATCGACGCCGAGTTCCTCGAGCACCTCTTCGAGCCCTTCACCCAGGCCGACGGCTCCTTCTCCCGCCGCTACGAAGGCACCGGCCTCGGCCTGTCCATCGTCAGGCGGCTGGTGGAGATGATGCACGGCAGGGTGGAGGTCGACAGCCGACCGGGCGAGGGCACCACGGTGCTCTTCACCCTGCTCGCGGCGCCGGTTCAGGGCGCGGAGTCCGAGGCCCTGGGCGGCGAGGACGAGGTGCGCGCGGCCCCGCAGGACAGGCCCCTGACCGTGGCCCTGGCCGAGGACAACCCGGTCAACCGCTACCTCATCGCGCGCCTGCTGGAAAAGCTCGGTTGCATCCCCCTGGTGGCCGAGGGCGGGCAGGAGCTCCTGGACATGGCCGCGCAGGGCGCGCGGCCGGACGTGGTGCTGCTGGACGTGCAGATGCCCGGCATGAACGGCCTGGAGACGCTGCGCCTGCTGCGCTCCATGCCGGACCTGGGGCAGGTGCCGGTGATCGCGGTCACGGCCCACGCCCTGGTCGGCGACAGGGAGCGCTTCCTGGCCTCGGGCTTCGACGACTACCTGGCGAAACCACTGGCCCTCTCGACGCTGCGCGACACCCTGGACGCGCTGCGCGGCCGTTGCGCCTTTTCCTGAGCAGACGTCCGGACGAGGCCGCGCGGAGCCGGATCAGGCTCCGCTTCGGCGCGCGGGGCGGCGGCGCGCGCCGTCCTCGAGCAGCCTGACGAATTCCTCGGGCGGCAGGGGAGGGCTGAAGAGATAGCCCTGGTAGGAGTCGCATCCGCGGGCGCGCAGGAAGCGGCGGTGGTCCTCGGTCTCTATGCCCTCCGCCACCACGGTCAGTCCGAGGCTCCTGGCCATGGACAGGATGGCCTCCACGATGCTGGCGTTGTTCTGGTCGCCCGGCAGGTCGCGCACGAACCCCCTGTCTATCTTCAGCGAGCGGATGGGAAAGCGGCGCAGGTGCGAGAGCGAGGAGTAGCCCGTGCCGAAATCGTCGATTGCCGAGGCCACGCCCAGGGCGCAGAGCTTGTCCAGGACCGTGCGCACCCGCTCCTCGCTGCGCAGGAGCGCCGTCTCGGTCAGCTCCACCTCCAGCCTGTCGGCCGGGAAGCCGGATTCCTGAATGATCCCGGCAACCACCTCCGAGAGGTCGCCCTGCTCGAACTGCCGCGCCGAGACGTTGACGGCCAGGCGAAGATCGTGGCCGAGCTTCCGCCAGTGCGCGGCATGGCCGCAGGCCTGGCGCAGCACCTCCTCGCCGAGCAGGGTGATCAGGCCGCTCTCCTCGGCCTGGGGCACGAAGGCGGCGGGCATCTCGAGCCGTCCCTTGCGCCGCCAGCGGACCAGGGCCTCGGCGCCGATGACGCGGCTGCTCGCGAAGTCCACCTGGGGCTGGAAGTGCACCTCTATCTCGCCGCGCTCCATGGCCCGGCGCAGGAGCCGTTCGGTCTGCATCCGCTTCTTGGCCTGCCGCGTGAGCTGGCGGGTGTAGAGCTGCCAGCGGCCGTGGCCGGACTCCTTGGCCCGGTACATGGCCAGGTCCGCGTTGCGGATGAGCATCTGCGGATTCACGCCGTCGTCCGGAAAGACGGTCACGCCGGTGCTGACCGTGAGGTGGTGGGGCACGCCGCCCGCTGCCAGCGGCTCCGCGAACGCCGCGGTGATGCGCTCGCAGACGCGCAGGGCGTCGGCCTGGTCGCGCAGGTCCTCGGCCATGATCACGAACTCGTCCCCGCCCAGGCGGGCCACGGTGTCCCCGGCGCGCATGAAGGCCGTGAGCCGCCGGGCCACGTCGCACAGGAGCTCGTCGCCCACCTGGTGCCCCATGGAGTCGTTGATGCGCTTGAAGTCGTCGATGTCCAGGAAGCAGACGCCGAGTCGCGCGTTCCTGCGCTCCGCGCGGGCCACGGCCATGCCGAGGCGGTCCTGGAACAGGGCGCGGTTGGGCAGCCCCGTCAGGGAATCGTGGTGCGCCTGGTAGCGGATCCGCTCCTCCTTCTTCTTGTCCTCCGTCATGTCGTGGAACAGGGCCACGTAGCAGGGCGTCCCGTCCGGACCGTCGGGCACGGCGCCGACGGAGAGGCGGGCCGGGAAGCTTCCGCCGTTCTTGCACGGGCAGGCTATGTCGCCCGCGTATTCCCCCTTTTCGCGAAGGCCCGCGACCATGGCGCGCAGCGTCTCCCGTCCGTTGTACCGCACCACCAGGCGCCGCAGCAGGCGGCCGCCGATCTCCTCGTGGCCGAAGCCCGTGAGCACGTTGAAGGCCGGGTTGGCTTCGAGCACGCGGCCTCGGGCGTCGCAGACGAGGACCGCCTCGATGGCGTGGGCGAAGGCCTGCCCCATGAGTTCCAGGCGGCGCTGCGCCTCCTTGCGCGCATCGACCTCGCGCCTGAGGGCTTCCTCCTGCGCGGCAAGGCGGGCCAGGCTCTCGCGCAGGGCGGTGTTCTTGCGGCGCAGCAGGCTGTAGAGCTCGAGTCCCTCGAGCGAGGAGGCCGCGCTCTGCAGGAGGATGGTCAGCATGGGCAGGCAGGTGTCCGGAAGCTCGGCGAAGGAGGCGGCGCCTATGGAGCCGATCATCAGCCCGCGCACGCGTGCGGCCGTTGCCAGGGCGTGGACCACGAGGCGACTGCCCTCCCCGCGGCCGGCCACGTGCACGCCGCGCAGCCCGCGCAGGGCCAGGCCGGTGATGCTCTCCGCGGCCAGCCGCTCGAACTCGGCCGTGAGTTCGGCCCCGGCCTCCCCGGGCAGGGACAGGCGAAGCACCATGTTCGCGCTGTCCTCGTCCACGAGCCAAAAGCCCAGGGTGTCGAAAGGGATCAGGCGGCGGACGCGCGCGACCGTGTCGCGCAGCACGTCGTCGGGACTCTCGAAGCGGCCCGGCGCCGCCTCGAAATCGCCCGAGCTCGCGGCCAGCTCCAGGGCGTCCAGGGTGGCGCGGCGCTGCTCCTCCAGATGGCGCAGGCGGCGCTCGAGCTCGGCCAGGGGCATGGCGTGTCCGTCGGGCGTCTTATGCATCGTCGTCGAGGAGGATCTTCAGGATGTCGCGCATCTGGCTTTCGGCCTGCGCGGCCAGGGACGGCAGAAGGCTCGGCTGGATGCCCAGCCGTTTCCACGCCGCCGGGTCCAGGGGCGGCACGCGACGCGTGCCGCTGTGGCCGAGCGCCAGGGCGTGGGCCACCAGGTCGGCCACGTGCACGAGCGCCGCTTCGGCCGGGGCTTCGGCGCGCCCGGGCGCGTGGTGGCAGTCCACGACCCGCTGCAGGTTTTCGGGCAACTGCCACTGGGCCATGAGCAGGCTGCCCACCCGGGCGTGCGAGACGCCCCATTCGCGCCGCTCCAGGGCGTCCATGGGCTCGCATTCCGCCGCGCCCAGCAGGACCATGCGCCGCGCGTGCTCCGGAAAGTTGCGGAACACGGCCAGCCTGCCCACGTCGTGCAGCAGCCCGGCCACGAACATCCGCTCCTCGCCGCCGGTGCCGACGTGGGTCGCCAGCAGGCGCGCCAGCACTCCCACGGATACGGAGTGCTCCCAGAAGGCGCGCATGTCCAGGAACTCCGGGGGAATGCCGGAGAAGACAGTGGTCACGGCGATGCCCAGGGCCAGGTTGGTGATCTGGATGGTGCCCACGATGGCCACGGCGCGCTGCAGGGTGTCCACCCGGCCGGAGAAGCCGTAGAAGGGGCTGTTGACGATGCGCAGCAGGCGCGCGGAAAGGCTCTGGTCCCGGCCGATGACCTCGGCCACGTGGGAGGCCGAGCTCCTGGGGCTCTTCACCGCCTCCACGATCTCGTTGAAGACGGCCGGGAGCGAGGCCAGCTCCTGTTCGCGGCCGAGCATCTCCTCGCAGTCCAGGGGCGGCTGTGGAGGCGGCATCTCGCCGGGCGTGGGCTTGGGGCCGCGCAGGCGCACGGCCGCCTCACGCGCGCAGGCGCGGGAAAGCCCCCGGGCGTTGCGCTCGAGGAATACCCGGACCAGGCCGCGAACGGCCGGGTGGCGCCTGTCAGTGGCCTTGAACCGCCACTCGGCCAGCAGGCGCAGGATATTCAGGACGTCGGGATCGAGGCTTTCCAGGGCGCTCTGTTTGGCTTGGGCGGCCGAGACGCCGCGCACGTCCGCCTCCGCGACCCCCCAGATGCGGCAAATGCGGAGATGCTCCTCTCCCACGGCCTGGCCGCCCTTGAGCAGCACGCGGCCCTGGGGGGGGCGCAGGTCGCGGTCCAGCACCATGCCCGGCCGGACATCCTCGATATTGATGACCCCCATCTTCTTCCCCGGATGTGTATTCGGGAAGTACATAATTGACCGAAATCCAAATGTGAATACGTATTCACCCTCAAAAGGAAGAAAAACCCTTTCCGGGCGGGCCGTTTGCGGCGGGGAAGGAAACAGCGGGCGCAACGGACTTGCGCCCCGGCCCCTCGGTCTATACAGTGCCCTGCCCGGCCTGCCCAGGCCCCGGGCGCGGAGGCACGTACATGGTCACACCCGGATTTCTGACCGCCCTGGAGCGGTCCTGCCTGGGGAATCTCGAAGCCCTGGGGCCCTGGGCCTATCTGATTCTGGCGGCGGTCATCTTCTGCGAGAGCGGCGTCCTGCCCCTGGCCTTCCTGCCGGGCGACTCCCTGCTCTTCGCCGTGGGGGCGCTCACGGTGGTGGACGGCCCCTACCACTTTCCCTTCATGTTCGGCCTCCTGACCGTCTCGGGAGTGCTCGGCTACGCCTTCAACTACCGCATGGGCAAACGCTTCGCCCGCGCCGTCAAGCGGCGCGGCAAGGTCCTCATCGTGCGCGAGCGGCACCTGCGCGAGGCCCGCTCCTTCTGCGAGCGCTTCGGCGTTGCGGGCATCGCCATCGCCCGCTTCTTCCCCTTCGTGCGCACCTTCGCGCCCTTCGTCGCGGGCATGGCCGACATGCCCGGCCGCCTCTTCGTGGTCAGCTCCGTGGTCGGGGCCGCGCTCTGGACCGGCGCCTTCCTCCTTGCGGGCAGGCTCTTCGGCAACATCCCCCTGATCCGCGACCATCTGGCGACCATCGTCATGGTCGTGGTCACCTTCTCGCTCGTGCCGCCGGCCGTCCGGGCGCTCTGGCGCCGCTTCGGCCCGGGCCGCGCACGGCGCGCCCGCGCCGAGGCCGAAGCCGAGGCCGCCGACGGCAACTGCGGGATCGGCGGCGGGACCGGCGGCGGGATAGGCGGCGGGATAGGCGAAGATACAGGGGAATAGCAGGGAGAACCGGCGGCCATACGCCGGAACATACGACGAAGACGGAAACGGCCGGGGCTTTGCCCGGCCGTCTTTTTTGCGGAAAGGTCCGCGCCCGGGACTAGCCCAGGCGGAAGAGGGTGCGCTGCAGCAGGGCGGCCTGGCCCGGGGTGTCTGTCTCCAGTCCCAGGCCCACGAGCTTCTCCTCGGGGCTCCCGCCGGACAGTATGCGGCGCACCGTGGCCACGCCCTCCACCTCCCAGCTCTCGGCCTGGCCGAGGATGAAGCGCATCCGCGCGTCGAGCGCGGGCACCTCGGTGCGCAGGGCCGCCAGGGCGCCGCGCGCCGAGATGTCCACCAGCCTGACCCGGCCGATCCCCTCGAGCCTGAGCACGAGCCCCCACTCGCGGCGCACCGGCAGGCGGTGCACCGTGCGCAGGCTGGTCTCGCGCACGCCCGAGGGCGGACTGACCACCAGGGATTCAGCGTTCACCTCGAGCAGCCGCGCATGGTAGCCGAGCGGCCTGGCCGCGCCGCCCTCGTCCGGCAGGGGCGGGGCCGCGATCTCCATGACCCTGCCCGCGGCCGAGGAGGGCAGGGGCGGCTCGGGCTGGGACAGCTCCAGGCGCTGCGCGTCCATGTCCACGACGGCGACCTCGCGCGCGTCGATGGTCTCGCGCAGGAGGTCCTCCTCCACGATGAGCAAAAGCCTGCCGCTTTTCGCTGCGCGCTCGCGAAACGGGGCGAGAAGATCGATTTCCTGGCTCATTGGTCAGCCTCCCGGCCGTTCCCGCGGCCTCCGCCTATTTGGGCGGGGTCACGTCTGGGATGGTGAAGAGCTTGTCCGGGGCGTTCGGATCCGCGACCTTGGTCTTGACCGGCTCGCGCGGGGGCTCGGCCTCCTCGACGCCGCCCTGGAACCGCTCCTCCCCCGTCTTGGCCTTCGCGGCCTTGTCGTCGATGACCAGGATGCTGATGCGGCGGTTGCGGGCGTCCTCGGGCTTGTCCGGCAGAAGCGGCATGGATGCGGCGAAGCCCGCCACGCGCGCCACCTTGGTCGGGTCCATGCCCGCCTCCATAAGGGCCTTGCGCGCGGAGAGCGCCCGCTCGGCCGAGAGGTCCCAGTTGTCCTGGCCGCTGCCGTTCACGAAGGGCTTGGCGTCCGTGTGGCCCTCGATGGCGATCCTGTTGGGCAGCCCGGCCAGGGAGGCGCCGATGGCTTCGAGCGCGCGCAGGCCGCTTTGCGTCAGGTGCGGGCTGCCGGAATCGAAGATCGGGTTGCCGTCCGTGGCCGTGACCTGCACCCGCACCCCCTCGGGCGTGCGCGAGAGCAGCACCTGGTCCGCCATGTCGCCGAGCTTCTCCTTGACGGTCTTCTGCAGTTCCTGCTGGATCTGCTGCGGCGTGAGCGCGCGCTCGGGCGGCGGCGAGAGCAGCTTCTGGCGCAGCTCGCTCGGCTTGGTCTCCTCCAGGGCCGGGGGCGGGTTCGGCGTGGGCATGCTGACCACGGCCCCGCCCGTCTCGGGCATGGGCGGCTTGGAGCTGCCGGACTGGAAGATGTTGAAGTCGTTGAAATAGTCGGACAGTGCGGCCTTCTGCGCGGAGCTCGTGGAGTTGAGCAGCCACATGAGCAGGAAGAAGGCCATCATGGCCGTCACGAAGTCGGCGTAGGCCACCTTCCAGCTGCCGCCGTGGTGGCCGTGGCCGCCCTTCTTGATGACCTTGCGGATGATCGGCTGCTGCTGCTCAGCCTTTGGCACGCTTGCAGCCCTCCTCGACCTCGGAGAAGGTCGGCCGGTGCTCGCCCGGCACGGCGCGGCGGCCCGCCTCCACGGCCACGAAGGGCGCCATGCCCTTGGCGTACATGGACAGCGCGGCCTTGATCACGCCGCGCATGATGGTGCGCTCGTGGGCCAGGTGCTCCAGGTGCTTGGCGATGGGGCCGACGAAGCCGTAGGACATGAGGATGCCGAGGAAGGTGCCGACCAGGGCCGCGCCGATGGAGTGGCCGAGGACCTCCGGCGGCTCCTTGATCTTGCCCATGGTCAGCACGACGCCGAGCACCGCGGCCACGATGCCGAGGCCCGGCAGGGAGTCCGCGATCATGTTCATGGCCGCGGGCGAGACCAGCTCGTGCTCGGCCTGGGTGTCGATGTCCAGGTCCATGAGGTCGTCGAACTGGTGCGGCTCCATGTTCGAGGCCAGCAGCACCTTGATGTTGTCGCACAGGAAGTCGACCATCTCGTGGTCCTTGGCGAAGTGGCCGTACTTCTGGATGATGGGGCTCGACTCGGGCTTGTTGACGTGGGGCTCGAGCGCCAGCATGCCCTCGCGCCGGGCGAGCGAGAGGAACTCGAAGAGCAGGTAGAGGACCTCGAGGAAGGACGTCTTGCCGTGGTCCTTGCTCGTGATCATCAGCGGGATCTTGCGCAGGGTGCCGAAGAAGACCGCCTTGGGCGAGGCGATGATGAACGCGCCGAGCGCCGCGCCGCCGATGATCATCACCTCGGCGGGCTGGAAGAGGACGTGCATGTTGCCGCCTTCGACCAGATACCCGCCGATGACGGCCCCGAGCACCACGAAAAAGCCTATGAGCGAAAACATGCAGTGCCTCCGGGGGGTAGGGCGGCGGAAAGGTCGTCGGCCCGGACCGTGCGCGGCGCCCCCCCACTGCGCCGTCCGCGTCTGTCCGTAAAGGCGCGACATACCCCACTTCGTTCAGTGTGTGAAGGGGCGGGCCCGCCCCCTTCCCGCCTCCGGCCGTTGGCGCCCGTTCCCTGCGCGGTCCGCCCGCCGGGGCTTTCCGGCCTCATGCCCGCCCGCCTGCCGGGCCGCGCCGGACGGGAAAATATAAGCTCGATTGACTGAACGTGCGTTTCAATTGTAGCAGAGCGGCATCACGAATGAAACGCAGCCGTGAGAAACGCACCAGGGGAGGAACGGCATGAAGAACATGAAGCTCGGAGCCAAGTTGCTCGGCGGATTTCTCGCCGTGGCGCTGGTCGTGGCAGCGGTCGGCTACATCGGTCTGCAGGGGGTGGGCACCCTGAACTCGAGCGTGCATCGGATCGGCCTCGAGCAGCTGCCGACGGTGCAGAACATGCTCGAGATCGAGTTCCAGATCTCGCGCATCCAGACCGCCATGCGTACCCTCATGAGCCCGGCCCTGAGCAGCCAGGACCGGGCCCGCCAGTACGACAACATCGCCGCTGCGCGGAAGGACTACCGCCAGGCGGTCCAGGAGTATGAGGCCGAGCCCAAGAGCGCAGCCGAGGCCGCCGAGTGGGAGAGCATCAAGCAGGTCATCGCCAAGGCAGTGGCCGCCAACGAGAAGGCCACCGCCCTGTCCGGGCGCCTGGGCGAGCTCGACATCCTCGATCCCGCCAAGCTCATCGCCGACCTCAACTCCTTCCGCGGCGACCACCTGAAGCTCGAGAGCGAGGTCTCCCTGCTCCTGTTCGCCGGGCAGCGCTTCGAGGGAGGCGACGACCCCACGGCCTGCCGCTTCGGCCGCTGGCTGGCCGGCTTCAAGACCAGCAACCCGCAGCTGGCCGCGCTCGTGCAGCGCATCCGCGGCCCGCACGACGCCTTCCACGCCGCGGTGGGCGAGATCAAGCAGGCCCAGGCCGCCGGACAGGCCGCCAAGGCCCAGGAAATCTTCAAGACCCGCATGCTCCCGGCAGCCGCCCAGGTCATGGCCGTCTTCGGCGAGATGACCCAGCTGGCCCAGCAGGCGGCCGACACCTACGACCAGATGAACACCATCATCATGGGCGAGTCGCGGACCTCCATGGCCGAGGCCTTCAAACGCCTCAGCACCCTGGCCGGCCAGGTCGTGAGCGGGGCCCAGGACAGGGTGCACGAGTCCGTCGCCGCGGGCACCACCGCCAGGAACATGATGGTCGGGGGCATCGGCATCGGCCTGCTCGCCGCCGTGCTGCTCGGCATCTTCCTCACCCGGGCCGTGACCGGCCCGGTCAGGAAGGGCGTGGACTTCGCCAAGGCGCTGGCGGGAGGCGACTTCACCTCGCGCCTGGACATCGACCAGAAGGACGAGATCGGCATCCTCGCCAAGGCGCTGAACGACATGGCCGACCGCATCGGCCAGGTCGTGGCCGAGGTGCGCGGCGGGGCGGAGAACGTGGCCTCGGGCAGCCAGGAGCTCTCCGCCTCCTCCGAGACCCTCTCCCAGGGCGCCACGGAGCAGGCCGCGAGCGTGGAGGAGATCTCCTCGTCCATGGAGGAGATGGCCTCCAACATCCGCCAGAATGCCGAGAACGCCCGGCAGACCGAGAAGATCGCCCTGCAGTCGGCCAAGGACGCCGAGGAGGGCGGCCACGCCGTCACCGAGACCGTGTCCGCCATGAAGGAGATCGCGGAGAAGATCTCCATCATCGAGGAGATCGCCCGGCAGACCAACCTCCTGGCGCTGAACGCGGCCATCGAGGCGGCGCGCGCGGGCGAGCACGGCAAGGGCTTCGCCGTGGTCGCGGCCGAGGTGCGCAAGCTCGCCGAGCGCAGCGGCCAGGCCGCGGGCGAGATCAGCGAGCTCTCCGGCCGCAGCGTTGAGGTGGCCGAGAAGGCGGGCTCCATGCTCGTGAAGATGGTCCCGGACATCAAGCGCACCGCGGACCTCGTGCAGGAGATAGCCGCGGCAAGCGCGGAGCAGGACGCGGGCGCGGAGCAGATCAACAAGGCCGTGCAGCAGCTGGACAAGGTCGTGCAGCAGAACGCCTCGGGCGCCGAGGAGGTGGCCTCCACCTCCGAGGAGCTCTCCAGCCAGGCCGAGCAGCTGCAGGCCAGCATGGAGTTCTTCCACATCTCGGAGCAGACCGCGCGCCGCCCGGCCGCCCGGGCCCTGCCCGCCGCCCGCAAGGGCTCCTCCCCGGGGCGCGCCGCAGCACAGCCCTCCGCCTCCTCCGGCCGCAAGAATACCAAGGGGCTTCAGGGCGTCCGCCTCGAACTCGGCGAAGGCGACGACGACGACGGCTTCGAGCACTTCTAGCCGGGTGGCCGGGGAAGGGCGGCGCCCCTCTCCGGTCCCTCCCGTGGTCCGCTGAAAGCGGCGCCGTCCTGTGCGCCGCCGCAAGAAAGAAAAGCCCGGCGCGCAGGCCGCCTGCGCGCCGAGCCCGCTTTTTCCGCTCCCTGCGT
Source organism: Desulfovibrio sp. X2 (assembly GCF_000422205.1). Lineage (NCBI taxonomy): Bacteria > Pseudomonadati > Thermodesulfobacteriota > Desulfovibrionia > Desulfovibrionales > Desulfovibrionaceae > Desulfovibrio > Desulfovibrio sp. X2. Next base: position 34,004 of record NZ_ATHV01000017.1, on the reverse strand, counting down.
CCGGCGTTCCTGGCGCGACCGGAGCATCTTCCTCATTCCTCTTTTTTCCTGTCCCGCGGAACTTTCGCGGCCCTGGCCGAAAAAAAGTTTCGCCCGGTCTAAACGAAATCCGGATTCGGTCCGTAATGGGGGTATGGACCCGGCGTGGTGCCGGGCAGTTGCAGGAGGAAGAGGACATGGGCGATTTGAGCGGCAATCTGACGGCCCCGGTGAAGAGCGGAGTGGAACTTGCCCCCGGCATGCGGGCGATGCTTCTGAACCTGATCCGCGAGGAGCTGACGCGCGTGACCGGCCGGGCGCAGCCCGCGGCTGTGGAGACGGTCCGGCTGATGACCGAGAAGCGCCTGGAGAGCCGCATGATGCTGGCCGACGCCGGAGACAACGCCCTGACCCCGAGGAACATGGCCCTGGCCTGCCGCGAGGCGATGCTGCACTGGCTGGTCTCGGCGCACTACCCCCTGCAGCACACGGCGGACCTGCTGGACGCGGTGCTCGTGGCCGCAGGGCAGGAGCCCTCCATCCCGCACACCTGCCCGGATCTCCTGAGCCCGTGGCAGAAGGTGGTCCTCGGGCTGCTCTTCATCCAGGGGATGCGGCTGGACCGTGCGGCCTCCTTCCTGGGCATGTCCGCGGACCCGCTGCGCGAGGCCCTGAGCGAGGCCGTGACGCGGGTGCAGGGGCTCGGGCTCCGCGTGGGCAGCAGGCACCGCTCCGCGCAGGCCTGAGCGCTTTTCAATACGGAAGACGCCTCCCGCGGGGAGGCGCGCGCAAGCCGGGCCCACGCCCGGCTTCGTCGTCTGGGACTGCGGGTTCTCCGGTTCCTGCGCGCTTGCCAGTGGCGTGGAGGGGGGGTAGGGTCCCGTTCCCTACGGAGGCCTTCGTGACAGTCCATCTTTTCGTTCCCTGCCTGGTGGAGCATCTGGCTCCGGAAATCGCCGAGGACACGGCGCGGGTCCTCGCCCGCGCGGGCTGCGAGCCCGTGCTGCCCTCGGGCCAGACCTGCTGCGGCCAGCCCCTGTACAAGTCCGGCTCCCATGCCGAGGCCAGGGAGCTCGCGCGGCGCTTCATTTCCCTGTTCGAATCCGCCCGGTGCGTGGTGGCGCCTTCGGGCTCGTGCGTGACCATGGTGCGCAAGGGCTACCAGGAGCTTTTCCGCGACGATCCCGCCTGGCTCGAGCGCGCGCGGGCCATGGGCGCGAAGACGTTCGAGCTGACGGAGTTCCTGGTCAGGACGCTCGGGCGGCTGGATTTCGGGGCGCGCTTCCCGGCCAAGGTGGCGTTCCACGATTCCTGCCAGGTGGGCCGGGCGCTCGACAACCACGACTCGGGCCCGGCGCTGCTGGCGCGGGTGCGCGAGCTGACCCTGGTGCCGCTCGCGCGGCCCGAGACCTGCTGCGGCTTCGGCGGCCAGTTCGCCTTCGAGCATCCCGAGATTTCCGCGACCCTGGCCGGGGAGAAGCTGGACGACGCGCTCAGCGCGGGCGCCACGCACGTGGTCACGGCCGAGCCGAGCTGTCTCCTGAACCTGCGGGGCACCATCCAGCGCGGCGGCATGCCGCTGAAGGCCCTGCACATCGCCCAGGTGCTGGCGCGCAGGCTCTCAGGCGCGGACGAGAGCGAAGGAGGCAGGGCATGAGCACGGGCAGCAAGGATTTCGCCCGGCGCAGCCGCGAGGCCCTGGCGAACACCGACCAGCGCCGCACCATCACCGACGCGGCGGCGCTCTTCTCCTCCCTGCGCGAGCGCGCCTTCGGGCAGTGGAGCGAGGCCGAGACGCGGCTGGCCAACGCCGCCTCGGCCCGGCTCCGCGCCCTGACGCATCTGCCCGACCTGCTGGTGCAGGCCGAGGCCGAGGTGACGCGCAACGGCGGCACGGTGCACTGGGCCGGGAGCGCGGACGAGGCCCGCTCGATCATCCTCTCCATCGCCCGCGAGAAGGGCGTGAAGAGCGTGGTCAAGGGCAAGTCCATGGTCACGGAGGAGATCGGCCTGAACCCGGCGCTCGAGGCCGAGGGGATGGAGGTCTTCGAGACGGACCTCGGCGAGTACATCGTGCAGCTGGCCCACGAGCCGCCCTCGCACATCATCGCGCCCGCGCTGCACAAGTCGCGGCGCGACGTGGCCGAGCTCTTCGCGCGCACGCTCGGCGAGACGGGCGAGGAGCCCGAGGAGCTGACGGCCATCGCGCGCAAGAGGCTGCGCCGGGCCTTCCTGGAAGCGGACATGGGCATCACGGGGGTCAACTTCGTGATCGCCGAGAGCGGTGTGGTGGGGCTGCTCGAGAACGAGGGCAACATCCGCGCCTCCACCACCTGCCCGCGCGTGCACGTGGCCCTCATGGGGCTGGAGAAGGTGGTGGCCACGGCCGAGGACGCCGTGGACGTGCTGCAGGTCCTGCCGCGCAGCTGCACGGGCCAGGCCATGCCCGCCTACTTCTCCCTGCTCGGCGGCCCGCGCCGCCCGGGGGAGAGCGACGGGCCCGAGGAATTCCACCTGGTCATCCTGGACAACGGCCGCAGCCGCATCCATTCCGACCCGCTGCTCATGGGCGCCCTGGCCTGCGTGCGCTGCGGCGGCTGCGTGAACTCCTGCCCGGTCTACCAGCGCATCGGCGGCCACGCCTACGGCGCCACCTATTCCGGCCCCATCGGCATCCTCCTGTCCTCGCTCCTGGACGGGGGCGAGGCCCACGCGGAGCTGCCCGGCGCCTGCACCACCTGCGGCGCCTGCGCCGAGGTCTGCCCGGTGGGCGTGAACCATCCCCGGCTGATCATCGAGCTGCGCCGCCGCATGCGCGAGGAAGGCGAGCAGGGCGGCTGCGGGGCGATCTCCACCCTGATGGGCAAGGCCTTCGCCTTCGCGGCGAAACACCCGGCCCTCTTCACCATGGGCGCTTCGTCGCTGCGCGCGGTGGACCCGGAGCTGAAGAAGCTCTCGCGCCTTTCCCCGCTGCGCGGCGCCGCCGCCACGCGCTCCCTGCCGTCGCTGCGCGAGCCCTTCGCCAAGCGCTGGCCGTCGCTGCGCAAGAGCCTGGACGAGGACAAGTCATGAACGCCGCTGAAAGCACGGCCCGCGAGAACATACTGACGCGCCTGCGCCGCGCCCGCCATGCCGGGGCGCCCGAGCGCCGCGCCGTGGAGCCCGAGGCCGCGGCCGCCGCCCTGGCCGACGACCGCGAGGGGCAGGCCGGGCGCGTGGCCCGCCTGGAAGAGGAATTGAAGAAGCTCACGGCCCGCTTCGTGCGCGTGACCACCCCGCGCGAGGCGCGCGAGGCAGTGGCCGCGCTGGCCGCGGAGCACGGCGCCGCGAGCGCCGTGGCCTGGGACCATCCGCTGCTCGCGGCCCTGGACCTGCCCGAGGCCCTGGCCCAGGCGGGCGCGCGGCTGCTGCATCCCCGCGAGGGAGAGGAGGGCGCTGCGTGCGGCGCCTGCGGGACCGTCGCCTGCGCCGCCGAGGCCGCAGTGGGGCTGACCGCCGTGGACGCGGCCATCGCCTCCACCGGCACCCTGGTCCTGGCCGCGGGGCCGGGCCGTCCGCGCGCCGCCTCCCTGCTGCCGCCGCTGCACGTGGCCGTGGTCCGCGCGGACCAGATCGTGGCCGGGCTGGACGACCTGCCCGGCGTGCTGGCGAGGCTGCGCGACGAGGACGGCCTGCCGCCCTCCGGCGTCTTCTGCATCTCCGGGCCCAGCTGCACGGCGGACATCGAGCTGGTCAAGGTCTTCGGCGTGCACGGCCCGACCAGGCTCGCGGTCGTCTGCCTGGACTTCTCGGCGTAGGCCCGCCCGGCGCCGTTTCGGCGCTGCCGCCTTTTGTCGACGATCCGGCACGCAAACGTACGGCCGGGCGGCAGGCCCCGGCCCGCGCCGATCGCCGCCCGCCCGTGCGGCCGGACGGCGGCCGCGGGTGATTGACAAATGGGTCATTTTTTCACATGCCACCTCTTCCGCCCTTGCGCTGCGGCCTTATCTCTCGTGCGCGCACCACACACGAAACGGAGACACGAAGAAGCGTCATGTCCAATACCATCATTCTCAAGGAATCCCTGATCCCGGGCCAGACCAGCAAGCTGGTCATCCACGCCCCGGCCGTGGCCGCCAAGGCCAGGCCCGGCAACTTCGTCATCCTGCGCGTGGACGAGCGCGGCGAGCGCGTGCCGCTGACCATAGCGGACGCGGACACCGACAACGGGACCATCACCATCGTCTACCTCGTGCTGGGCACCACCACCGCCACCCTGGAGAACCTGAAGCAGGGGGACGAGATCCTCGACCTCTGCGGTCCGCTGGGCAAGGCCACGCACATCGAGAAGCAGGGCACCACCATCTGCGTGGGCGGCGGCACCGGCATCGCGGCCATGCACCACATCGCCAAGGGCCACCACCAGGCGGGCAACAAGGTCATCGCGGTCATCGGCGCGCGCAGCAAGGACCTGCTGCTCTTCGAGCGCGAGCTTGCCAAGTTCGCGGACGAGGTGCTGGTCTGCACCAACGACGGCAGCGCCGGACGCCAGGGGCTGGTCACCGAGCTGGTCAAGGAGCGCCTGGAGCAGGCCGGGGCCGAGCCCATCGCCGAGGTCGTGGCCGTGGGACCGGTGCCCATGATGGCCGCCGTGGCCGAGACCACCCGTCCCTTCGGCGTCAAGACCACCGTGTCGCTCAACTCCATCATGGTCGACGGCATCGGCATGTGCGGCGCCTGCCGCGTGAGCGTGGCCGGGAAGACCAAGTTCGCCTGCGTGGACGGTCCGGAGTTCGACGGCCACAAGGTGGACTTCGCCGAGCTCGGCAAGCGCCTCAAGGCCTTCAGCGCCATGGAGCGCGAGTCCCTGGCCCACCACGAGTGCACGTGCAACGGCGACGCCGAGGGCAACGGCCGCAAGGCCAAGAAGAAGACCCTCGCCCCGCGCACGCCCATGCCGTTCCAGGCGCCGTCCGAGCGCATCAAGAACTTCAAGGAAGTGGCCCTGGGCTACACCACCACCCTGGCCATGGAAGAGGCCAAGCGCTGCATCCAGTGCAAGAAGCCCGGCTGCGTCTCCGGCTGCCCGGTCGAGGTGCCCATCCCCCAGTTCATCGCCTACCTCGCCGCCGGACACGTGGAGGACGCCTACAAGGTCATCAAGTCCACCAACAGCCTGCCCGCCATCTGCGGCCGCGTCTGTCCGCAGGAGATCCAGTGCGAGGGCTCCTGCGTCCTGGGCAAGAAGGGCCAGCCCATCGCCATCGGCCGCCTCGAGCGCTTCGTGGCCGACGAGTACCTGCACCGCGACGCCTGCGACCTGTTGAGCGACGGCGGCCGCCCGGCCTGCCCCTACATCGACCCGCAGAAGAAGGTCGCCTGCATCGGCTCCGGCCCCTCGTCCCTGACCGTGGCCGGGTACCTGGCCACGCGCGGCTGCAAGGTCACGGTCTTCGAGGCCCTGCACGAGGCGGGCGGCGTGCTCATCTACGGCATCCCCGAGTTCCGCCTGCCCAAGACCGCCATCGTGCACAAGGAGATCCACGCGCTGAAGCAGCTGCAGGTGGAGTTCGTGCTCAACGCCGTGGCCGGAAAGACCTTCTCCGTGCAGGAGCTCTTCGACCAGGGCTACAAGGCGGTGTTCCTGGGCGTGGGCGCGGGGCTGCCGAAGTTCCTGAACATCCCGGGCGAGAACTCCATCGGCGTCTTCTCCGCCAACGAGTACCTGACCCGCGCCAACCTCGGCCGCGCCTACGACTTCCCCAACTACGACACGCCCATCTACTGCGGCCGCAGCGTGACCATCTACGGCGGCGGCAACGTGGCCATGGACGCCGCGCGCACGGCGCTGCGCCTGGGCGCGGAGAAGGTCTCCATCGTCTACCGCCGCACCGTGGACGACATGCCCGCGCGCCACGAGGAGATCGAGCACGCCATCGAGGAAGGGGTGCACATGGAATGCCTCGCCTCGCCCCTGGAATTCCTGGCCGACGAGGGCGGCAAGCTGCGCGCGGTCAGGCTCCAGCGCATGGAGCTCGGCGAGCCCGACGCCTCGGGCCGCCGCTCGCCCCGCGCCGTTCCCGGCGACGTCTACGAGATGGAGACCGACCTGGCCATCGTGGCCGTGGGCACGCGCTCCAACCCGCTGCTCCTCGAGAACGAGTCGGCGCTTGAGACCAACGAGCGCGGCTACCTCCTCGTGGACGAGGAGACCTGCGAGACCAGCATGCCCAACGTCTTCGCGGGCGGCGACATCGTCACCGGCGCGGCCACCGTCATCCTGGCCGCGGGCGCGGGCCGCAAGGCCGCCAAGGAGATCGCCCGCCGCTTCGGCCTCGACTAGGCCCGAGACCCCGCGCGAACGCACGCGCGGACGACCGGTAAAGAATACAGCGAGAGGCCGCCTTCGGGCGGCCTCTTCGTTTTGGCGGGGAGGGAAGAGAAAGGATGCCTCCGACGGGCAGAGGCGCGGATTGCAGGCTTTTCGCGCGAGGCGGATGCCGGAGTGTAAGCTTCCGCGACAAAGCTCTCGGGACCGCCCTGCGGCGGACAACGGCCTGCCTGCCTGCATCCGTCGGCATCCGGCGTGCCCAGGCCTTGTCGCCGGATTTTACATGCATACCTAAGCAGTTGTAAATTATCGATAATCATCGTCCATGACGGGGGCGGCAAAGGTTTGCGGCCAGAGGGCTTGCGCGTTTGTCCCGCGCTGGCGGGACAGGGTGAGGGCCAAGCATGTTTCTTGCTTTCCTGAATTGCGAGGGGTGAGCGAGAGGCGTCCGCCGGAGCGGACAGGGAGGCTGCCATGTCGCGCAGTGCGATATCCGGATCCATTCTTGCCATCTGTCTTCTGCTGGCCGGAACCTCCGCCTATGCGGAGATGGTTCCGACCCTATCGATCAACGCGCTGTACTGGTACGATATCAAGGCGAGCCAGAAGGGATTTTACTTCCCGGACGGGTGGTTCGACCAGCCCCTCATCGCGACTCCAAACATCGGACTTGCGGGCCTGATACAGTTCGAGGGGCTCTACAATTATGACGGTCCCTGGACCCCCGGCGGGCGGTACACCATAGCCGCACCGGGCTCGAGCTATGCCCGCAACGTGATGTGGCTCATTTTCAAGCAGGTGAATCCGGCCGAGTACGACGGCTACAACACGGATTTCCTGGCCCTGTTCTATTACATGGGGATGGGGGAGGCGGTCGAGCCGCTGTACGGCCCGGCCGACTTCACGGCTGGGCAGTACTACTCTCTGCGCATCAACGGGGTGGACGTGAACTTCGTCACGGCTGCCGCGACGCCCGAGCCGTGCACGCTGCTGCTCACGGGCCTCGGCCTGGCGGGCGCGGCGGCGTGGCGTCGGAAGAGGCCGCGCCGGGCCGCCTAGGCGTGCAGCCTGGAAAGGGAAGTCGTCCCTGTCGGGCGCCGAAAGGCCCGGGGCACCGAGCGTGCGCCGGGCCTTTCGCCGTTCATTCCGGCCTTCGGCTCTCTCCCCGGCCCGGAGCGCCGTCCGCTCCCTCGGCCAGCCGCCGAAGACGCTCTTTTTCCTTCACGCCTGGACTCAACGGCGCCGGACGGGCTATACGTGGGAGCATGGCTTCCCGGACGCGCGGCCTCGGCGGGCCGGTGGAGGGAGTTCGGGAAGGAACGCGAGCATTCGGGGAGGAGCATGGCTGTCGAGCACGCCTGGGCCCGCGAGACGGAGGAGGTACTTGAGGCCCTCGGCGTCGAACGCGGGACCGGGCTTTCGGCCGCGCAGGCGCGCAGGCGCCTGCGCCGGTACGGCAGGAACCGGCTGCGCGAGACCCGGCGCCGGAGCGCCTGGCTGATCCTGCTGGCCCAGTTCAAGAGCCTGATCATCGTGCTGCTCGGGGTGGCGGCCGTCCTGTCCTACGCCTTCGGGGACTGGCTGGAGGGCACGGCCATCGTCGCGGTCATCTGCATCAACGCGGCCATCGGCTTCGCCACGGAGATCGAGGCCGTGCGCTCCATGGAGGCGCTGCGCCGCATGGGCAGGGTGACCTCGCGCGCGCGGCGCGACGGCCGCCTGGCCGAGGTGCCCGCCGAGAGCCTGGTGCCCGGGGACGTGGTGCTCCTCGAGGGCGGCGACCTGGTCCCGGCCGACATCCGGCTCTTCGAGGCCTCGCGCCTGCAGGCCGACGAGTCGGCCCTCACCGGCGAGTCGCTGCCCGTGGGCAAGGCCGCGGCCGCGATCGCCGCCGACACGCCCCTGGCCGAGCGGGGGAACATGCTCTTCAAGGGGACCTCCATCACGCGCGGCTCGGGCGAGGGCGTGGTGGTGGCCACGGGCATGGACACGGAGCTCGGCCGCATCTCCTCGCTGGTGGCCGAGGCCGAGGACGAGACCACTCCGCTGGAGAAGCGGCTGGACCGCCTCGGCCGCAAGCTCGTCTGGGTCACCCTGGCCCTGACCGCGGTCATCGCGGGGCTCGGCCTGGCCAAGGGGCACGACCTGCTCCTGACCCTGGAAACCTCCATCGCCCTGGCCGTGGCCGCCATCCCGGAGGGGCTGCCCATCGTGGCCACCATCGCCCTGGCCCGGGGCATGCGGCGCATGGCCCGGCGCAACACCCTCATCAACCGCCTCTCCTCCGTGGAGACCCTGGGCGCCACGAGCGTGGTCTTCACGGACAAGACCGGCACCCTGACCGAGAACCGCATGTGCGCGAGCCTCCTGGCCCTCGCCCGGGGCGAGGTCGCCTTGGACCCGGCCCGGGGCCTGCTCCTCGACGACCGCACCGTGCGGCCCGACGATCTGCCCGGCCTGGCCCAGGCGCTGCGCGTGGCCGTGCTGTGCAACAACGCGTCGTATGACGGCCCGGGCGAGGGGCCGGGCGAGGGGCCGGGCGAGAAAGGGGGCGCGGACGCGCAAGACGGCGAGGACGGCGACGCCGGAGACGGCGGCGGCTCACGCGGCACGGGCGATCCGCTGGAGGTGGCCCTGCTGGCGGCCGGGGCGCTCGGCGGCTTCACCCGCGAGGGCCTGGCCGCAACCCTCCCCGAGGTCCGCGAGGAGGCCTTCGACACCGAGACCAGGATGATGGCCACCTTCCACGAGCAGGACGACGGCTGCCTCGTGGCCGTCAAGGGCGCGCCCGAGGCCGTGCTCGCGGCCTGCTCGCGGGTCGTGGACGGGGAGGGCGAGACGCCGCTCTCCGCGCAGGCGCGCGAAGAGTGGAACGGGCGCGTAAAGCGGCTCGCCGGGCAGGGGCTGCGCGTCCTGGCCCTGGCGCACAAGACCGTCGCGGACCGGAGCGCCCCGCCCTACGAGGATCTCGCGCTGCTCGGCCTTGTGGGGCTGCTCGATCCGCCGCGGGCGCAGGTCCGCGAGGCCATCGAGGCCACCCGCGCGGCAGGCGTCAGGGTGGTCATGGTCACGGGCGACCAGATACTCACCGCGAAGAACATCGCCAAGGCCGTGGGCATCGCGCACGACGGCGTGCGCACGGCCGAGGGCAGGGAGCTGAAGGCCCCGGAGGACCTCTCCGACGAGGAGCGCGAGAGGCTCCTGGACGTGTCCGTCTTCGCCCGCGTGAGCCCCAAGCAGAAGCTCGACCTCATCGCCCTGCACCAGGCCGCGGGCGAGGTGGTGGCCATGACCGGCGACGGCGTGAACGACGCGCCCGCCCTGAAGAAGGCCGACATCGGCATCGCCATGGGACGGCGCGGCACCCAGGTGGCGCGCGAGGCCGCGGACATGGTGCTCAAGGACGACGCCTTCGCGAGCATCGTGGAGGCCGTGGCCCAGGGCCGGGTGATCTTCGACAACATCCGCAAGTTCGTGGTCTACCTCATCTCCTGCAACGTCAGCGAGATCGCCAGCGTGGCCCTGGCCTCCCTGGCGGGCCTGCCGCTGCCCCTGCTGCCCCTGCAGATCCTCTTCCTGAACCTGGTCACGGACGTCTTCCCGGCCCTGGCCCTGGGCGTGGGCCAGGGCGGGCCGGGCATCATGCGCCGCCCGCCCAGGCCGCAGGGCGAGGCCATAATCACCCGGCGCCACTGGCTGGCCATCGGCGGCTACGGCCTGTTCATCACCGTGGCCGTGCTCGGATCGCTGGCCGCGGCCATCCACGGCCTCGGGCTGCACGGCCGGGAGGCCGTCAGCATCTCCTTCCTCACCCTGGCCCTGGCCCAGCTCTGGCACGTCTTCAGCATGAATGCGAAAGGCTCCGGCCTGCTGCGCAACGACATCACCCGCAACCCCTACGTCTGGCTGGCCCTGCTCCTCTGCCTCGGCCTGATCGCGGGAGCCGTCTTCCTGCCCGCGGCCGCGCGGGTCCTGGGCGTGGTCCCCCCGACCGGAAACGGCTGGCTCCTCGTGCTCGGCGCAAGCCTCTTTCCCCTGGCCGCCGGCCGGATCTTCAAGCGGATGGCGCGGATGTAGGAACGGCCGGAGGGCGGGGAGCCCCTGGGGCCCCCTCGCCCCGCCGGACGCGTCACTGCGGATCTGCCGGGCCGACGATCTCGGCCAGGGCGGGGCCGCTTATCTCCTCGTGCTCGAGCAGGGCGTCGATGAGCCGCTCGAGGACCGGGCGGTTGTCCTTGAGGATTCGGCTGGCGCGCTCGAAGGCCTCGTCGAGGAGCCGCTTCACTTCGTTGTCCACGAGGTGGGCGGTCTCCTCGGAGTATTCGCGTCGGCTGGCGATCTCGCCGCCCAGGAAGACGTTGCGGCGTTCCCCGCCGAGTGCGACGTGGCTGAAGGCCTCGCCCATGCCCCATTCGAGGACCATGCGCCGGGCCAGGACGGTGGCCTCGTGCAGGTCGCTGGCCGCGCCGGAGGTGAAGGTGCCGTGGAGCATGACCTCCGCGGCGCGGCCGCCCATCATCACGGCCAGGCGGTCCTTCAGGTAGTTCTTGCGGAAGACGTGCCGCTCGTCCTCGGGCAGCTGCAGGGTCGCGCCCAGGGAGCGGGAGTGGGGGATGATGGAGACCTTGTGCAGGGGGTCGGCGTGGGCCAGCCGGGCTGCGGCCAGGGCGTGTCCGCCCTCGTGGCAGGCGATGAGGCGCTTCTCCTCCTCGGTCATGGACATGCCCTTGCGCTCCAGCCCCAGGGTGACCTTGTCGCGGGCGCGCTCGATGTCCGAGGCGGCGACCGCGTCGCGTTCCTCGCGCATGGCGTAGAGGGTGGCCTCGTTGAGCAGGTTCTCCAGGTCCGCGCCGCTGAAGCCCGCGGTGGCCCGCGACAGCTCGTCCAGGTCCACGTCCTCGGCCATGGGCTTGTTCGCGGCGTAGAGCGTGAGGATCTCCGTCCGGTCCGCGCGGCTGGGGAGCTCCACGGTGATGCGGCGGTCGAACCGGCCGGGCCTGAGCAGGGCCGGGTCCAGGACGTCGGGCCGGTTGGTGGCGCTCATGACGACCACCTTCTCGTTGGGCTCGAAGCCGTCCATCTCGTTCAGGAGCTGGTTCAGGGTCTGCTCGCGCTCGTCGTGGCCGCCGCCGAGCCCCGCGCCGCGCTTGCGGCCGATGGAGTCCAGCTCGTCGATGAAGATCATGGCCGGGGCGTTCTTCTTGGCGTCCTCGAACATGCTGCGCACGCGCGAGGCGCCTACGCCCACGAACATCTCCATGAAGGCGGAGCCCGAGGTGGAGTAGAAGGGCACGTCCGCCTCGCCCGCCACGGCGCGGGCGAGCAGGGTCTTGCCGGTGCCGGGCGGCCCCACCAGGAGCACCCCCTTGGGCGGCTTGCCGCCGAGCTTGGACAGGCGGCCGGGGTCCTTGAGGAAGGTGATGATCTCGCGCAGCTCGTCCTTGGCGCCCGACGCGCCTCCCACGTCCTCGAAGGTCTTTCCGCCCCTGGACTTGTCGTACAGGCTGGCCTTGGACTTGCCGATGCCGAACAGCCCGCCCGCGCCGCCCTGTCCGCGCAGGCGCTTGTACTGCATGTAGAACAGCCCGCCGATGAAGAGCATGGGCAGCAGGGTGATGAGCAGGGTGGATATCCAGCCGCTCCGTTCCCTGGGCCTGGTGGCCAGGGAGACGTCGTTGGCCACGAGCAGGCCGAGGAGCTGGGGGTCGCCGAAGCTCGGCAGGAAGGTGTAGAACTTCGTGTACTCCACCTTGTCCTTGCCCTCGCCCTTGGCGTGCTTCTTGGCGAAGACACCGTCGATGCGCTCTCCCTGCACGCTCACGGAAGCGACCCCGCCCTTCTGCACCTCGCTGCGGAAGACGTCGTAGTCGATGCGCACGTCCGGCTCGCGGGGGCCGTAGAGGTAGACGGAGCCGATGCCCACGGAGAGCGTGAGCACTATGGCCAGGAGGGCGCGCCTGCCCAGGCCTTTCTTCTGGTCCATGGGGGAAGGGGGCGGCGGGGAAACGGTCATGGCGGATGCGTCCTCCTGATCTGAAGCCCGGCCGGTCCGGGCGGCCGGAGCAGGGGATGGCGGTTCCTACGAGCCTAGCACGCCTTTGGCGGCGAGCGCAAAGAGAACGGGGAAAAAATGTTTCCGGCGGGCGGAGAGGGGCGTGGGAGGCGCGGGAAGGAGGGCTCTGCCCTCCCGGGTTCCGGGACGGCCTAGTCTTCGGGGATGCCTCCGCCCAGGGGCAGGATGTCTGCCAGGGCGGAGGAGAGGGCGTCGTAGTCCACGGGCTTGGCGAGGTAGCCGTCCATGCCCGCTTCGAGGAACTTCTCGCGGTCGCCGCTCATGGCGTAGGCGGTGAGCGCGATGATGGGCACGGCGGACTTGGGGTTGTGGGCGGGCAGGCTGCGTATGGCGCGCGTGGCTGCCACGCCGTCCATGACCGGCATCTGCACGTCCATGAGCACGCAGTCGAAGTCGTCCTTGGCGAGCATGGCCAGGGCCTGCTGCCCGTTCTCGGCGATGCTCACCACATGCCCTTCCTTTTCCAGCAGGCGCCGAAGCGACAGGCGGTTCACCGCGTCGTCCTCGGCCACGAGCAGCTTGAGGCCTCGGCCGGAGGGCTGTCCGGCCGGGCCGGACTTCGCGGCTGCCTCCTTCCTTTTCGCCTGCGCCAGGGGCAGGGAGAGGTACATGGTGGTGCCCTCTCCCTCGGTGCTCTCCACGGCCAGCTCGCCGTCCATCAGGCGCACCAGCCGGGCCACGATGGACAGGCCGAGCCCTGCCCCGCTGAAGCGGCGCACGAAGGAGCCCTCGACCTGGCCGAAGGGCTCGAAGATCCTGGAGAGCTCGGAGTCGGGGATGCCGATGCCCGAGTCGCCGACCACGAACAGGACGCGCTGCGTCTTGATGTTCCGCGAGGCGAGGGCGTGGGCCTCGACGCGCACGAAGCCGCGGTCCGTGAACTTGATGGAGTTGCCCACGAGGTTGAAGAGGATCTGCCGGAGCCGCGCCTCGTCCCCCACGAGCCGGGCGGGCAGGCGCTCGTCCACCGTGAACTCGAGGGCGAGGCCCTTGTCCCGGGCGGCGATGGTGAAGAGGTCGCAGACGGACTTCTCGAGGTCGCGCATGCTGAAGAGGTCGTTGTGGATGGAGAGCTTCCCGGACTCGACCATGGACAGGTCGAGGATGTCGGAGAGCAGGCGCAAGAGGCGCTTGGAGGAGGTCGAGGCGTTGTCCAGGAACTCCTTCTGCTCGTCGTCCAGGGGAGTGTCCTGCAGGAGGTGGAGCATGCCGAGGATGCCGTTCAGCGGCGTGCGGATCTCGTGGCTCATGTTGGCCAGGAATTCCGACTTGGCCTTGTTGGCCGCCTCGGCGGCCTCCTTGGCCTCGTGCAGCAGGCGCTCGGCGCGCAGCCGTTCGATGACCTGGGCATAGCCGTCCAGGAGCGGCTGGAGATACTCGACCAGTGCCTCGTCGTAGCCGTCGGGGCGGTTGGCCAGGCCGATGCTGCCCACGAGCTCCTTGCCGTGGAACAGGGGCAGCCCCAGGAAGGTCGTGAGGGCCGGATGTCCCTCCGGCAGCCTGCCGTTCTTGCGCGGGTCCCCGGCCGGGTCGTCGCAGATCACGGGCGCGCGGCTGACAACGGCCGCGGCGTTCAGGCCGTCCATGGCGTAGAACTTCATGCCCGCCGGGGCCTGTTGCTCGTAGAACCGGCGCGTCTCCTCGTTCCAGGAGATGTCCGAGACCGCCAGGCACTGCTGGTACTGCCTGCCCTTCCCGTCCGTGCGCAGCTTGGCGATGTAGCCGAAGGCGCTGCCGGAGAGGCGCAGGATCTCCTCGAGCGCCGTGCCGAATATCTCCTCGCTCGGCCTGCCCGTGATGTAGGCCGTGCGGACGCGGGCCATGGCCCCGGCCAGCTCGTGCCGGCGCCGCGTCTCCTCCTCGCTCCGCCTGCGGTCGGTGATGTCGCGGGCAAAGACCAGGCTCGCGGGCTTGCCCTGGTGCTCGAAGGGCGCGGAGACGGCCTCCACGGGCACGGCGGTGCCGTCCAGGCGCAGGTAGGCCAGCTCCACGCTCGGCATGCCGATGCGCTGTTCGTTGACCACGCGGATGCGTTCGCGCACCGCGTCCCGGAAGTCGGGGTGCATCTGCTCGACGATGGAGCGGCCGAGCAGGTCCTCCACGCTCGCGGCGCCGAAGAGCCGGACCGCCGCAGGGTTCAGGTAGGCGAAGCGGCCTTCGGACTGGACGATGATGGCGTCCGGCGCGCTGTCCACGAGGCGGCGCACCCGTTCCTCGCTTCTGCGCACCTCCTCCTCGGCCTGCTTGCGGGCGCTGATGTCCATGCCGTAGATGTTGGCGTAGTCCTCGGCGTCTTCGTCGCCGTAGGCCGCGCCGGACACCGGGCAGACCGCGAAGGCGAAGGTGCGGCCCTCCACCGTGGCCTCGAAGTGGGTGATGGCGTCGCTTTCGAAGGCCCGGCGCAGGGAGTCGCGGTAGGCTGCGGGAAACTCGTCGCCAAGGCCCCCGCCCAGGGGGCCGAGGAAGATGGAGCTGGCCGCGTTGGCGTGCACCACGCGGAGATCACCGGCGACGCGCATCACGGGGTTCGGGTTCTCGCTCGGGAAGCGCGCCAGGCTGCTGATCTCGGCCTCGGCCTTCTTGCGTTCCGTGGCGTCGTTGCCGACCTCGAGGATGGAGGCGGGCCTGCCCTTGGCGTCGCGGTTCAGGACCCACAGGCTCGAAACGTAGACGTGGCTCCCGTCCTTGGCGGTCTGCCGCAGCTCGCCCGACCAGCGCTCCCGGCGCCGGAGGGTCTCCATGATCTCCTCGTGGGGCATGGGGAAGACGGTCTTCAGGAGCTCGTGCGCGACCTTGCCCAGGGCCTCGTCCCTGGTCCAGCCGTAGAGCCGCTCGTTGCCCGAGGTCCACAGGGTGATGCGGTCCTCCATGTCGCGCACGAGGACGTTGCTCAGGTCGAGCAGGCGCGCCTTCTCCCGCAGCTCCTCGGTGCGCGCGTTGACCTGCGCCTCGAGCTCCTCGTTGCTGCGCCGCAGCACGGCCTCGGCCTTCTTGAGCTCGGTCACGTCGGAGAAGGTCAGGACCACGCCGTCCACGTCGCCCTTGGGCGAGTGGTAGGGGTAGGCGCGCTGGAGATACCAGGCCCCGGACGAGGTCTTGACCTCGCGCTCCACGATGGAGCCGCCTTCGAGCACGCGGCGGCAGTCCGGGATGAGCTCGCGCGCCTTGAAGGTGCTCTTGATCTGGTCGACGGGCCTGCCGTGGTCCGTCGGCCGCAGGTGGAAGAGGGCCGTGGCCGCCGGGGTGAAGCGCACCACGCTGAGGTCCTTGTCCAGGACCACGGTGCCCAGGTTGGTGCTGGTCAGGAGGTTCTCCACGAACCCCTGGGCCTCGGCCAGCTGTGCGAGCTTGTCCTCGAGCTCGCTGTTGAGCGAGGTCAGCTCCTCGTTCAGGGACTGCAGCTCCTCGCGCGAGGCCTCCATCTCCTCGTTGGAGGACTGCAGCTCCTCGTTCATGCTCAGGAGCTCCTCGTTGGAGGCCTTGAGCTCCTCGTTCAGCGTCTCGTAGCCTTCCACGGCATTCTGCAGCTGGTCGTTGGTGCGTTCCAGCTCCGCCTCGTAGCGCGTGATCAGCTCGTTCTCGCCCAGGCTCTCCTGGCCCTGGCAGCCTGCGGGGAGGCTGGCGGGATCGACCTCCTCGAAGGACACGAGCAGGAAATCCACGCCCCCGCCCGTGCTCAGCACGGGATCGGCCGCGATCCTGACCATCTCCCGGCCGTCGCGCTCCAGGCGCAGGGGGGCCGAGGTCGCGGACTGCCGGTCGCGCAGGGCGGAGTCCATGACGGCGCGCAGGTGGGGCCGCAGGGCCGGACGCGCGAGCTTGTGCACCACGAGGCTCGGCGCGCCCTCGGGAAGCTCCAGGAAGGGACGGACGTCCCCGTTCAGGTGGACGATCTTGCCGCCCGCGTCCACCAGGGCGGCGGGACGGGAGTAGCGCCTGAGCAGGGCCTGCGTGGCCACCTGGGCCGGGTCCAGCCGCTTGCCCGCGTCCTTCTCCTCGAACAGGCCGCTGTCGAAGCTGAAGCGCCTGGCGGCGCGCAGCGGCAGCTCGGGCACGTCTCCGGGCAGGCGCTTGTTCCTGAACAGACGCCACTTGGCGTCAACGGGCTCGAGCAGGCCGGAGCTGTCGCCCACGCTCTCGGCCGGGCCGAGCAGGAGATAGCCGCCGGGCCTCAGCGCGTAGGAGAAGAGCGGGAGGAGCCTGGCCTGGACCTCGGCGGTCAGGTAGATCAGGAAATTGCGGCAGACGAGGATGTCGATGTCCAGGAAGGGCGGGTCGCGCAGCACGTCGTGGTAGGCGAAGACGATGTTCTCGCGCAGCTTCGGGGAGACGAGGCAGCTCTCCTCGTTGCAGAAGAAGTGGTCCGCGAGCCGTTCCTGGGAAAGGCCCTTTGCCGCGCGCAGCGGGTAGCTGCCCTTGCGCGCGGAGGCCACCGCGTTCTTGTCGACGTCGGTGGCGTAGATCTTGATGCCGCACTCGGCGCCCGTCGCCTTCTTGTACTCCTCGAGGAGCATGGCCACGGAGTAGGCCTCCTCGCCCGTGGAGCAGCCCGCCACCCAGACCCGGACCACGTCCTCGCGTCCCCGCCCGGCGAAGACCGCGGGCAGGGCCTTGTCGCGCAGGACGGCGAAGGCCTCCTCGTCGCGGAAGAAGGAGGTCACGCCGATGAGCAGGTCGTTGAAGAGCCTGCCGCGTTCCTCGGGGTTCTCTTCCAGCTCGGCCGCATAGGCATCCAGGCTCTCCTTGCCGGTGAGCAGCATGCGCTTGTGCAGGCGGCGGGCTATGGTGCTGCGCTTGTAGCCGGAAAGGTCGTGGCCCGTGTGCTCGCGCAGCAGGGAGATGATGCGGCCGAGCTCCTCCTCGCTCCCCGCGGCCTCGCGCGGGACGGAGCCCGCGCCCCTGGCCAGGAAGCGGGAGCCCAGGGCCTTCACCAGATAGGGGCCGATATGGTCCGCGGGCAGGATGACGTCCGCCATGCCCGTGGCCGCGGCGCTGCCCGGCATGCCGTCGTGCAGGGCGTCCGCGGGTTCCTGGACGATGACCAGGCCGCCCGAGGCCTTGACCGCGCGGATGCCGAGGGTGCCGTCGCTGCCCGCGCCCGAGAGGATGACGGCGACGGCGGCGTCGCCCTGCTGGAGCGCCAGGGAGGCGAGGAAGCGGTCGATGCCGCGGTGCGGCGGGTCCTTGCCCTGGGGCAGGAGGCGCAAGAGCCCCTCCTCGAGGGCCACGTCGACCCCGCCCGGCGGCACGTGCAGCGTGCCGGGCCTGGGCGTCATGTCCTGCGTGATCTCGCGCAGGGGCATGCGGCAGAAGCTCGCCAGGGCCTCTGCCAGATGGCTCTTCATCTGGGAGGATGTGTGGGTGAGGACGACGAAGGCCGCGGGCAGGTCCGGGGGCAGGCCCTGGAGGATGATCTTCAGCGTCTCGAAGCCGCCGGCCGAGGCGCCGAAGGCCACGACCGGAAAGGGAAGCCGTCCCTTCCCGTCCGTGGCGGCGGGCGCGGGCGCCGCCGCCTTGGCGTCGTCAGCTGTGGGTTCCTGCGCAGTGTCGTCCATCGGTGCCCCCCCCGGGGCCGCGAGCATGCTGCTGGTCGAATGGAAGACGCACGGGAGGAGGCCGGACCGGCCGCCTCCCTGTCCGCCCCCTGTCGGCGGGCGTGGCGTTATAAGCCTCCCATTTTTCAGGCCCGAGAGCCAGAAAAATAAGAGGTGTTTTCCAATGAATCAGAATGACAAGCGTTTTTTTGCCTATGAGAGCCCGATGTCCGCCAGCGCCTTGCGCGTCGACTCGTAGCCCGTGTGGTGGATGGAATGGATGCCCAGCCCCTGCGCCTCCTGCACGAACATCTCCCGGTCGTCGAGGTAGACCACCTGCTCGGGCCGCGCCTGGGCGATGTCCAGGGCGATCTTGTAGATGTCGTGGTCGGGCTTCCTGAAGTGCACGAAGCACGAGGAGATGAAGAAGTCCACGAAGTTGTTCAGGCCGAAGGTCCGGATGCGGTATTCGGTCAGCTCGCGGCCCTCGTTGCTGACCACGGCCACCTGCAGCCCGTGCGCGGCCTTGAGCGAGCAGCACAGGTCGATCATCTCCTGGAAGGGCTTGGAGCGCGAGAACATGAACTGCGTGAAGTCCTCGCGCGAGAAGGGGCGCTCCGTATAGAAGACCAGCCGCGTGAGGTAGTCGTCCAGGCTCAGCTTGCCTTCCTCGTAGGTGTCGAAGGTCAGGTGGTGGCGTTCGTCGAGCTCGTCCTTGTCCAGGCCGAAGGTCGCGCAGGCCTCGCTGCGCGCGTGGCGGTCCCAGCCGTTGGTCAGCAGGACGCCGCCCACGTCCAGGAACAGGGTGGTGAAGGAACTCGGGGACACTATCTTCCTCTCGCAGCTCATCGTCTGCCTCCCGTGTGCGTCTCGTGCGTGTCGGCCCGCCTCCCCGCCCGGGCCGGGCGGCCCTGTCGGGAGCGGTGCCGGGGCTTTCTCCGATTCCCTACTGCATAAGCCCTTCGCGGGTCGAAGTCCAATGCGGGGCGCGATTTTCCCGCCTCGGGTTTCCCTTGCGGCCCGCGCGTGCTAGGCAGTGGCATCCCGAGTTCGGAGGTGGACATGGCGGACGGCAAGGCTCGCGGCGGCAGCCAGGGAGATGGACAGGACAGGCCCGGCGAGGTCGGGCTGTGGGGGGCGGTGGCCATCGGCGTGGGCGGCATGGTGGGGGGCGGCATCTTCGCCGTGCTCGGCCTGGCCGCGACGCTCGCGGGCGGCGGCGTGCCCGTGGCCTTCCTCGCGGGCGGGCTGCTCGCGCTGCTCACGGCCTACTGCTACACGCGGCTCTCCGTGGCCTTTCCGAGCGCCGGGGGCAGCGTGGTCTTCGTCAACACCGCCTTCGGCGTGGACTACTTCACCGGCGTGGTGAACAACCTGCTGCTCATCGGCTACATCGTCACCCTGGCGCTCTACGCCTACGCCTTCGGCCACTACGCCGTGACGCTGCTGCCCGGGGCCTGGCACTCGCCGCTCACGGTGCACCTGCTCATAAGCCTGGCCGTGGTCCTGCCCACGCTCCTGAACCTGGCCGCGGCCTCGGTCATCAGCCGGGCGGAGACCTACATCGTGGGCTTCAAGGTGGCCATCCTGCTGCTCGTGGCCGTCTCCGGGCTCTTCTACGTGGACCCCGCGCGCCTCTCCCCCGCGGTCTGGAAGCCCCTGCCCACGATCATCGGCTCGGGCATGGTCATCTTCGTGGCCTACGAGGGCTTCGAGCTCATCGCCAACGCCGCGGGCGGCGTGCGCGACGCGGCCCGCACCCTGCCGCGCGCCTACTTCACGGCCGTAGGCTTCGTGACCCTGCTCTACGTGCTCATCGCCGTGGTCACGGTGGGCTGCCTTTCGCCCCAGACCATCGCGCAGGCCGAGGACTACGCCCTGGCCGCGGCGGCCCGCCCGGCGCTCGGCGCCTTCGGCTACCGCATCGTGGCCGTGTCCGCGGTCCTGGCCACGCTCTCGGCCATCAACGCCACGCTCTACGGCGCGGCGCGCCTCAGCTACGTCATCGCCACCTCGGGCGAGCTGCCGGAATTTCTGGAGGACAGGGTCTGGAACAAGCCGGTGGTCGGCCTGCTCATCACCGCGGGGCTGTCCCTGCTCCTGGCGAACCTGGGCGGGCTGTCGAGCATCTCCACCATGGCCAGCGCGGGCTTCCTGATCATCTTCGCCACGGTCAACGCCGCGGCCTTCGTGCTCGCCCGGCGCGTGGGGGCAAGCCGTCCGCTCGCGGCCGCGGGCTGCCTCGGCTGCCTGGCCGCCTTCGCCGTGCTCCTCGACCACGTGGCGGGCACGAACCCTTCCCACCTCTGGGTCCTGGCGGGCATGGCCGGACTGGCCATGGCCGTGGAGGGCGCCTACGTGCTCTACCTGCGCAAGCCCGAGCACAAGGGCAAGGGCAGGCTCCATCCCCCGGCAGGGCAGACCGGCGGCTGAGGGAGAGGCCCTATTCCGTCTCTTCGGCGTAGCTGCGCATCGGGACCTCGCCGCGCAGGGCCAGGAGGGCGCCCTGGGCCAGGGCGTGCATCTCCTCGAGCCCGGTGACGATCTCCACCGGCGCGAGGAAGGAGAGGGCGGAGACGAGCGCGTCCGCCATGCGGGGGCTCCTGGCCATGCCGCCGGTGACCACCACGGCCGCCAGGTCGAGCCCGTCCGGCCCGGCGAAGACGGGGGCGAAGGAGGCCGCGTCCTTGGCGATGTTGTAGGCCAGGGCGTCGAAGACCAGGCGCGCCGCCTCGTCGCCCGCCGCGATGCGGGCCTCGACCTCGCGCAGGTCGTTGGTGCCCAGGTGGGCGAAGAGGCCGCCGCGGGTGAGGAGCAGGGTGCGCAGCCCCTCCGGGTCCAGCTCCCCGCGCTCGAGCATGGGCAGGACGCGCAGGATGGGCACGTGGCCCGCGCGCTCGGGCGAGAAGGGGCCTTCGCCGTCCAGGGCGTTGATCACGTCCACGACCTTGCCCCGGCGGTGCGCGCCGATGCTGATGCCGCCGCCCAGGTGGGCGACGATGAAGTTGTTCTCCCCGTACGTGAGGCCGTGGCGGCGGGCCGCCTCGCGCGCGGCCCCGCGCTGCGAGAGCGCGTGGAAGACGCTGCGCCTGGTGATGCCGGGAAGCCCGGTCAGGCGGGCCACGGGCTCCATCTCGTCGGTCACGGGCGGGTCCACGATGAAGGCGGGGCAGCCGTACTCGGCCGCGAATTCGAGGGCCAGGGGCGCGCCCAGGTTGCAGGCGTGCTCGCCGTGGCGGGCCGAGGCCAGGACCTCGAGCATGGGCTCCGTGATGGCGTAGGTGCCGCCCGGGATGGGCGCGAGCAGGCCGCCGCGGCCGACCACGGCGTCGACCCTTCCGCACGCCGCCGGGTACAGGGCCAGGGCCTCGCGCACGGCCTGGGCGCGCAGCTCCTGCTGCTCCGCCACGCGGGGCACGGCCAGCAGGGCGTCCTTGGGATGGGCGATCTCCACGGAGAGGAGCGCCGTCTCGTCCTCGAACAGGGCGAGCTTGGTGGTCGTGGAGCCGGGGTTTATGGCCAGGATTCTCATGCGCGCCTCGAAGCCTTCTCTCGGCAGGATATCTAGGAAATGTCCGGGCAGCGGGAAAGGTAGGTGCCGAGCGCCAGGGAGAAGAGCTTGCTGCGCTCCGAGTCGCCGCGCGAGGCCACGACCATGGGCACGCTGCTGCCCGCCACGATGCCCGCCATGTCGCAGGCCGAGAAGCTGCTCAGCGACTTGTAGAGCACGTTGCCGCTCTCGATGTCCGGCACGCAGAGGATGTCCGCGCGCCCGGCCACGGGGTGGCTGTAGCCCTTGACCCTGGCCGCGCGGGGCGAGACCGCGATGTCCAGCTGCAGCGGCCCGGCCACCAGGGCGGGGCCGAACTCGCCCTGCGCGCTCATCTTGGCGATGAGGTCCGCGTCCAGGGTGGCGGGCATGGCCGGGAAGTTGACCTTCTCCGTGGCCGCGAGCATGGCCACGCGCGGCGTCCTGACGCCCAGGGCGCGCAGCACAGAGACGGCGTTGCGCACGATCTCGGCCTTGCGCTGCAGGTTCGGCTTGATGTTCACGCCCGCGTCGGTGAGCGCCATGAGGCGGCCGGAGCCGGGCCGCTCGAAGAGCGCCACGTGCGAGAGGATGCCTTTCGGCGGCACGCCCTTGTCCTTGTGCAGCACGGCCTTGAGCAGCGTCGCCGTGCTGATGAGGCCCTTCATGAGCAGCGCCGCCTCGCTCGCCTTGTACATGCCGATGGCCGCGTCCAGGGCGGCCGCGTCGTCGTCGGCGTCCACCTGCTCGAAGGGGGAGATGTCCAGGCCGAGCTCGGCGGCGCGCCTTCTCGCGGCCTCGGTGTCGCCGATGAGGATGGGCTCGGCCACGCCGTGGCGGTAGGCGGCCACGGCCGCGCGCAGGACGAAGCCCTCGGCGCAGCGGACCACCGCCACGCGGGGCATGGTGGCCGCGCGCGCGGCCGCGAGGAGATCGCGGAAGCTGCGGATGCGCATGGGGCTACTCGTCGCCGCGCTTGAGCGCGATCATGCCGCTGCGGCACAGGCTCTTGATGCCGAAGGGCTTGAGCAGCTTGACGAGTCCCTCCACGCGTTCCTGGTCCCCGGCCATCTCCACGGTGATGCTCTCCTGGCCCATGCCGACCACCGAGGCCCGGAAGACCTCGAAGATCTGCATGAGCTGGGTCAGGTTCTCGCGGTCCATGCGCACCTTCACCAGCAGCAGCTCGCGGTCCACGAACTCCTTGCGCGCCAGGTCGTCCACCTGCAGCACCCAGTCCATGCCCGCGATCTTCTCCGTCACCAGCTCCACCTCGCCGCCCTCGGCGTCCAGGCAGATGACCAGGCGCGTGACCTCGGGGTCCTCGGTCTCGCCCGCGGCGATGCTCTTGATGTTGAGCTTCTCTTCCTTGAACATCAGGGCCAGTTCGGCCAGCACGCCCGGGCGGTTCCTGACCAGGGCGGAAATGGTGTGCTTCACGGGGTTCTCCTTGACGTGCGCTTGCCGCGGACCTTGCCGCGCGCCTCGCCGCCGCGGCTTCGCGCCGCGCGGCGCACGAGCCGCAGCTATAGACCAAGCCGGGAGCGAAGGCCACTCCCCGCGCCGCCCGCAACGAAACGGCCCCCGCGCGAGCGCTCGCGCGGGGGCCGTTTCGCTGCGTCCGCCGCATGTGCGGCGGGCAGGGGCGGGCAGAGGGCTAGTGGACCACGCGGCCGATCCTGTCCCAGCGCACGTCGGTGATGCCGCCCGGGCCCCAGGACCAGTAGAGGATCATGGCCTTGCCGAGGATGTTCTCGCGCGGCACGAAGCCCCAGTAGCGCGAGTCGTAGGACTCGTCGCGGTTGTCGCCCATGACGAAGTAGTGGTCGGGCGGCACGGTCACGGGGGCCATGTCGTCGCGCGAGGGGATGATGCGCGGGTCCACGTGCTGCACGTAGGGCTCGCTCAGGGGCTGGCCGTTGCGGTAGACCACCTTGTCCTTGATCTCGATGGTGTCACCGGGCACGCCGATGACGCGCTTGATGAAGTCCTTGCCCCCGGCGCCTGCGCGCATCTGCTCGTCCAGGGAGAAGATGCCGGTGCCCTGCACGGGCGCGCCCGGGAAGATGAAGACGATGATGTCGCCGTCCTTGGGCTCGGAGACCGGGATGATCTGGGTGTGCAGGTAGGGCAGGCGCACGCCGTAGATGAACTTGTTGACCAGCAGGTGGTCGCCGATCTGCAGCGTCTGGAGCATGGAGCCGGAGGGGATCTTGAAGGCCTGGACCACGAAGCTCCTGATGAACAGCGCCAGGATCAGCGCGATGAACAGGGCTTCGGTATATTCCTTGATGAGCTTTATCGTGCGGGGATTCATGCTTTCCTCGTTAGTCATCGTCGCCCGCCTTGAGCGCGGCCAGGAAGGCTTCCTGCGGCAACTCGACGTTGCCCATGCGCTTCATGCGCCGTTTGCCTTCCTTCTGCTTCTCCAGAAGCTTGCGCTTGCGCGTGATGTCGCCGCCGTAACACTTGGCGGTGACGTCCTTGCGCATGGGGGCGTTGCGTTCGCGGGCGATGATGCGGTTACCGATGGCCGCCTGGATGATCACCTCGAAGAGCTGTCGGGGGATGGTGCGCTTCAGGCGGAGTGCGAGCTTGCGTCCCATGCGCTCGGCACCGGAGCGGTGGACGATGGTGGACATGGCGTCGACGGGCGTGCCGTTGATCAGGATGTCGAGCTTCACGAGGTCCGAGCCGCGGAACTCCTTGATCTCGTAGTCCATGGAGGCGTAGCCGCGGGTCACGGACTTCAGCTTGTCGAAGAAGTCGAAGACGATCTCGGCGAAGGGCAGCTCGTAGGTGATGATCACGCGGTTCGCCGTGAGGTAGCGCATGTCCTTCTGCAGGCCGCGCTTCTCCTCGCAGAGCTTGAGCACCGCGCCCACGTACTCGTTGGGCACGTGGATCTCCATCTTCACCCAGGGCTCGGCCAGCTCCTGGATCTTGGTCACGTCGGGCATCTTCGAGGGGTTGTCGATCTCGAAGACGTCGCCCTTGACCGTGGTCACGCGATAGATGACCGACGGCGCGGTGGCGATGAGCTTGGCCTGGAACTCGCGCTCCAGGCGCTCCTGGATGATCTCCATGTGCAAGAGCCCGAGGAAGCCGCAGCGGAAGCCGAAGCCGAGCGCCTGCGACGTTTCGGGCTCGAAGGAGAAGGCCGCGTCGTTCAGCTGCAGCTTCTCCAGGGCGGCCTTCAGCGGCTCGTACTCCGCGGGTTCCACGGGGTAGAGGCCGCAGAAGACCATGGGCTTGATCTTCTTGAAGCCCGGGAAGGGATGCGGCGTGGGCCTCCTGGGATCGGTGATCGTGTCGCCCACGCGGGCTTCCGCGAGGTTCTTGATGGATGCCGTGAGAAAGCCCACCTCTCCGGGCCCGAGGCTCTTCACGGCCAGGGCGTCGGGCGAGAACACGCCCAGCGACCCGACTTCGAACTCCGCCTTGTTGGAGTTCATCATGATGCGCTGTCCGGTCTTGATGCGGCCGTCGATGATCCGGAAGAGGACCACCACGCCCTGGTACGAGTCGTACCAGGAGTCGAAGATCAGGGCCTTCAGCGGCTCGTCCTCGCTGCCCTTCGGAGGGGGCAGGCGGCTGACGATGGCCTCGAGCACCTGGTCCACGTTCATGCCGGTTTTGGCGGAGACCGTGATGACCTGCGAGCAGTCGAGCCCGATGCCCTCCTCGATCTCCTGCTTGACCCGCTCCGGCTCGGCCGAGGGCAGGTCGATCTTGTTCAGGACCGGGATGACCTCCAGGTCGTGGTCCAGCGCCAGATAGACGTTGGCCAGCGTCTGGGCTTCCACGCCCTGGGTAGCGTCCACGACCAGCAGCGCGCCCTCGCAGGCGGCCAGGGAGCGCGAGACCTCGTAGGAGAAGTCCACGTGCCCCGGCGTGTCGATGAGGTTCAGGACGTAGTCCTTGCCGTCTTTGGCCCGGTAAGGAATGCGCACGCTCTGGGCCTTGATGGTGATGCCCCGCTCCTGCTCGAGCTCCATCCGGTCCAGGTACTGCTCCCGCTTCTCGCGCTCGCCGACCAGGCCGGTAAGCTCGAGAATGCGGTCGGCAAGCGTGGACTTGCCGTGGTCGATGTGGGCTATGATGCTGAAATTTCTTATGTTTTCCATATGATGTGGGGTCGGAGAGCGTGCCGTGCCCCCGCTTTACACGCTTTCGGGGCCGCTGAAAAGAGCGCACCGGGCAGCCTCGCGGCGCCCTCCCCCGGAAGGCCCGCGCGGATATGTCTCGGGGGCGTGCCCGGCGCTTCCTGCGCGCGAGGCGCCCCCTTGTAGGCCATCCGGCCCCGGCTGTCTAATCGTCGGCCGAAGCCGTGCCGGGCGCGGCGCCCGAGGCTGCGTCGGACGCGGCGTCCGAGGCGGCGGGCGCCCCGCGCAGGAGCGGCCTGGGGATGCCCGCGCTGCACGGCACCCCGGCCTGGCACAGGCCGCAGGACGAGACCTCCACGCCGAGCTGGTGGTCGCGCACGTAGTGCTGCGTTGTGCCGCGGATGTAGTCGAAGCAGCGCTGCTTGTCGCGCCCGCCCTCCTCGGGCGTGCGGATGGAGCCCGCGGGGCAGCGCCTGGCGCAGGCGCCGCAGGTGCCCTTGGCGAAGAAGAGGCACCAGTCGCGGTGTCCCGAATACTCGCGCGGGGTGGGGAGAAGCGCGCACTCGGCCACCACGGAGCCCACGCGGTGGGCCTTGCCCGCGCGCGTGATCAGCCCGTCCGAGAGGCCGAAGGTGCCGTGCCCGGCCACGTGCGCCGCGTGGCGCTCGGACCAGCTGGAGGCGAAAAGGTACTTTTCCGAGGTGCGCCGCCCGAAGGAGGGCAGCAGGACCGGGGCGCAGGCGCGCACCCCGCGCGCGGCCAGCTCCTCGACCACGTGGGCGCGAAGCCCGTCGTTGACCATCTCGCCGAAGTGGCGCACCCGGCTCCAGGGCAGGCTCGGGTACTCCTTCTCCTTCTTGTGGGCGGCCAGCGTCCCTGGGGTCTGGGGCAGCACCCAGGAGATGACGCGAAGTCTTGCCGCGGGCGCGGGCGCGTCCGGGAAGGCCTCGGCAAAGGCCTCCGCGGGGCTTTGGAAAAACTCGCCGATGTCCTTCTTGAAGAAGGCCCAGAGCGCGTCGTCGCCCGCGGCCACGCCGACCAGCGGCTCGCGAAAGCAGGGATCGCCGCAGTCCGGCCCCTGCCGGTTCACGGCCGGATCGGCCATGCGGCGGCGGATGATCCCGGCCGCCTCCTCGAAGGTCAGCTCCGTGCCCGTCATGTTTCCTCGCTTTGCGCGCGGATTCGGCGTGCGGAACCCTGGTGCAGGCCTCGCGTCAGCCCGACCGCCGCGCGCCCCACGGTCCCGCGCCCTTGCGGGCGGCCGGAAATCCGGCTAGGTTCGCGCCAAGATAGGGGCTTTCTACCACCAGGGCCAGCCATGGACAAGTTCCGCATCCTCCTCCTCCATCCCGACCCGCAGGTCCGGGACGAGCTCCGCCGCGCGCTTTCCGGCTCGGACTTCGTGCGTGTGGTGGGCGAGGCTGTGAGCGCCTTCGAGGCCATGGAGCTCATCGAGGCCGTGTCCTACGGCGCGGTCTTCCTGGGCTTCGACCTGCCCGGCGGCGTGTCCGGCGCGGAGCTGGCCCAGATGCTCGGGCAGCGCAAGAACCGCCCGGCGCTGGTCTTCGTGGCCGAGGACGAGTCCCTGGCCTGCAAGGCCTTCGAGCTGGAGGCACTGGACTACCTGCGCTGGCCCTGCGAGGGCGCGCGCATGGAGAAGACGCTCTCGCGGCTGCGCGCCTTCCGCTCCACCTTCAAGGAGGCCGCCCTGCCCCAGCCGCGCGGCTGGGACGGGGGCGACCCGGACGACGAGGACGAGGAGGGCGGCGTGGTCAAGGTGCCCATGGCCGAGGACGAGGAGGACCGCTTCCTCTCCGCCCTGCGCCAGGCCTGGGACTTCAAGGGCAGGAGCCCGGAGATCGAGAAGCTGCCCATCACCCTCGACGGCAAGCTCATCCTCGTGCCCTACGACGAGATCATCTTCGTGGAGGCCTACGAGGACTACTCCTACGTGCACACGGCCCAGACCAAGTTCCTGACCTCGCACCGCCTGAAGGACCTCGAGGTCAGGCTCCGGCCGCACCGCTTCTTCCGCGTGCACAGGAAGTTCCTGGTGAACCTGGACATGGTCACGGAGATCGCCTCGCTGCCCGGCTCGAACTTCATGCTGCGCACCACCATCAAGGGCAAGACGCGCATCGAGCTGCCCGTGAGCCGCAGGCGCATCGCGGACCTCAAGCAGATCCTGGGGCTGTAGATGACGACCGCTTACCGCCCCCTCACGACCATCGGCCGAATTTCTCGCGCCCGCCGTTCGGGCGGACAGTATACGCATGCGTGGCGTTGCCGCCTCCGGGCCTTCGGGCCCCGCCATCCGGAGGGCCGGAGCGGCGCGCCGCAAGGAGACGCGACATGGACCAGTCCGGCGCTCTAGACACGCTCCTGCAGGAGGACCGCGTCTTCAGGCCCCTGCCCGGCCTCGTCATGGAGGCCAACGTCAATCCGCAGGAACTCGCCGCGGCCTATCGCCAGGCCGCGCAGGACCCGCTCGGCTTCTGGGAGTCCGCCGCCCTGGAGCTCGAATGGTTCCGCCGCTGGGACAAGGTCCTGGACGAGAGCGCGCCGCCGCACTTCTCCTGGTTCCCGGGCGCGCGCTGCAACATCGCGCACAACGCCCTGGACCGGCACACCAAGACCGGCAACAAGCACCGCCTGGCCCTCATCTGGGAGGGCGAGCCCGGCGACATCCGCAAGTTCACCTACTTCGAGCTCTACCGCGCCGTGAACAAGCTGGCCGGGGCGCTGCGCTCGCTGGGCGTGGCCAAGGGCGACCGCGTGGTCGTCTACATGCCGCCCCTGCCCGAGACGGTCATCTCCATGCTCGCCTGCGCCAAGATCGGCGCCGTGCACTGCGTGGTCTTCCCCGGCTTCACCGGCAAGGCGCTCAAGGAGCGCCTGCGCGACGCCCGCGCCAAGTGCCTGATCACCGCGGACGGCTTCTACAGGAACGGTCGCGTGGTGCCGCTGAAAGCCTCCCTGGACGAGGTCCTGGCGGGCGACGACCTGGACGCCGTGGACATCTGCGTGGTCGTGCGCCGCGCCAACCTGGACGTGGAGATGCACGCCGCGCGCGACGTCTGGTACGACGACATCGTGCGCCACGAGAAGCCCGAGGCCCCGACAGAGGTCATGTCCGCGAACGACCCCCTGTTCCTGCTCTACACCTCGGGCGCGGCCGGAAAGCCCAAGGGCGTCGTCCACTCCCACGGCGGCTACATGGTGGGCGTGCACCATACGCTCAACTGGGTCTTCGACATCAAGCCCACGGACATCTTCTGGTGCACCGCGGACCCGGGCTGGATCACCGGCCACTCCTACGCGGTCTACGCGCCGCTCCTGGCGGGCACCACCACGCTCCTCTACGAGGGCCACCCGCTCTATCCCCAGGCCGACCGCATGTGGCACATCACGGCCAAGCACGGGGTCTCGGCGCTGTACACCACGCCCACGACCATCCGCATGCTCATGCGCTACGGCAACCAGTTCCCGCGCCAGCACGACCTCACCTCCCTGCGCATGCTCGGCAGCGTGGGCGAGCCCATCAATCCCGAGGCCTGGGTCTGGTTCTACCAGACCATCGGCCGCGGCGAGTGCCCGGTCATGGACACCTGGTGGCAGACCGAGACCGGCCAGATCATGATCGCGCCCATGCCGGTCTCGCTCATCAAGCCCGGCAGCGTGAACAAGCCCCTGCCCGGCATCGAGGCCGACATCGTGGACCGCAGCGGCGCCCCGGTGCCGCCCGGCAAGGGCGGGCTGCTCGTCATCCGCCGCCCCTGGCCCGGCATGATGCACAGCGTGTGGAACGACGAGGAGGCCTACCTCGCCTGCTGGAACAGGATCCCCGGCTGCTACCTGGCCGGAGACGTGGCCCGGCGCGACGAGGACGGCTACTTCTGGATGCAGGGCCGGGCCGACGAGGTCATCAACATCGCGGGCCACCGCCTGGGCACGGCCGAGCTCGAGAGCGCCCTGGTCAGCCACCGCGCCGTGGCCGAGGCCGCGGTCATCGGCGTGCCGGACAAGATCAAGGGCGAGCTGGCCAAGGCCTTCGTCATCCTGCGCGAGGGCTTCGAGGAGAGCGACGAGCTGGCCCGCGAACTGCGCGAGCACATGCGCCGCGAACTCGGTCCCGTGGCCGAGCTCAAGGGCGTCAAGTTCCGGGCCGACCTGCCGAAAACCAAATCCGGCAAGATCATGCGCCGCCTGCTCAAGGCCGAGGAACTCGGCACCGAGCCCGGCGACGTCTCCATGCTCGACGACGAGTAGGGGGCAGGGCGCTGAAAAAGCGCCGTCTGTGGCGTTGCCGCGAAACGCTCAAACCCTCGCGTATGGAAGAATACGCGTCGGGCTTGAGCGTTTCTTGCGCCTTGCGTTTCGCGCAACATCGGGTGCTTTTTGAGCGCCCTGCCGGGGTGTCGGGGTGTCGGGGTGTCGGGGCGGCGGGGCGGCGGGGGGCGGTGCGTGCCGTCCCGGTCTTTTCCCTTTTTCCCTGGGAATTCGTCCCCGTTCAGAAAAAGGCGGTTTCGCGTCGATTCGGGTGCGTTTTTTTCCCCGCGGGGGATTGCGCGCGGGGGGCGGGAGGTGTAGCGAGGAAAGCAAACGGGGTGGGACTGTCGTTCAGATTCTGAGCGGCATGGGCGTTCCTGGCAGAGTCGGCGCAAAGCCAAAACGCGCCGATGTCCTGGGTGTTGCATCGCGAAGCGGGATGCAGGGCCATGAACGGGAGCGGGCGGCACTTCTACTCCGTCGATTTCGCGAAGGCCATCGCGGCCTTCCTCGTCGTCTGCGTCCATATCCCGCTCTTCGCCTTCCCGCAGAGCGCCTGCGGCACGGTCTGCAAGGCCGCCTACTACGGCGCGGTGAACTCCGCCGTGCCCATCTTCTTCGCCCTCTCGGGCTTCCTGCTCCAGACCCGGGTCGCGGTGCGGCAGCACGTCTTCCCCGGCTACCTGAAGAAGATCCTCCTCATCACGGCCTTCTGGTACCTCTTCTACCTCGTGGCCGTGGACGTGGTGGAGCTCCTGCGCACCCACGCCGGCTTCCTGCACAGCCGCGAGATGTTCGGCTACCTCCTGCGCAAGCCCCACGGCCTGCTGCTGAACGGCACCTACTACCACCTCTGGTTCTTCCCCTCCCTCGTCTCCTCCACCGCGCTCCTCTTCCTCTTCACCACCCGCTGCAGGCCCCGCACGGTCCTCGTCGCCGCGGGCCTCCTCTACTGCGCGGGCATGCTCGGCCAGGGCTACGGCGCGCTGCTCGGCGGCCCGGACCTGCACGTCGACACCCGCAACGGCCCCATGTCCGGCTTCCTGTTCATGGCCATGGGCTTTTATTTCGAGAAGCTGCGCAAGGTCCGGCGCGGCTGCCTCAGGTACATCGCCCTCGGCCTCGTCGTGTCCACGGCCGAGAACGCCCTGCTCCTCTCCGCCGTGCACAGGCTCCCGCTCTACGGGCTCGGCTCGGTCGTCCTCGTCTTCGGACTGCTGCACTTCATCTGCAACGAGGAGATCCGCAAGGAAAACCCCCTGGCCCGCATCGGCCGCTACTCCCTCGGCCTCTACGCCCTGCACCCCTTCCTCATCTATCTCTACGGCAGGGCCGGGCTCAACGACTACCTCCTCCCCCTGGCCAAGGCCTGCATCGTCTACGGCCTCGCCCTGCTCCTGACCATAGAGCTGCGCAACCACACCCGCCTGCGCACGGTGCTCTGAGGCAGGGCGCTGAAAAAGCGCCGTCTGCGGCGTTGCCGCGAAACGCTCAAGCCCTCGCGTATGGAAGAATACGCGTCGGGCTTGAGCGTTTCTTGCGCCTTGCATCCGGTGCTTTTTGAGCGCCCTGTCGGGTGCGTCGGGGGCGGCGCCGATTTCGGCCGCTTTTTGCGTGAGAGGGGAGGATATGGCGGAGAGATGATGTTTCTTGATACTTGCAGGGCAATATTTATATACTTGATGCTGACTTTCTGGATGAATCATGATTTCAGACTATGCAGATATTGTTCATTAGCTGGCAGCTAGCCACTTCTGGGGGGGGGAGATGGGAAGCCGTACTACGAACGATGGCCAGGGTCTTTCTAAAATTCGTTCGACCCAAAAAGTTCGTGAGCACGAAGTACTTCGTATTGCAGCATCGTTAGCATTTGGAGCCGGCACAGAGCGCATGGAAAAGGCTCGGCGTGAAGTGCTCACATGGGCTCAGCGGCGATCAGGGGGGGCTTTGCCCGAAACAGCATGGTCGGGGAATAGTTTTGAATATCTCGCTGGCGGCAGAACCACTATGGGAGTTAGGCTCCGCACTGGTACCACAGATATCTGGGCGTTCCGTGCCGACGATCCTGACAAAGAGATTCCAGGGCGAACTTGGACAACTGAAGTTACTCTCGGCCAAGCTCATAAAACTGGTCCTCTCCTCAGCTTACGCTTAACTGCGAGCACGAGCGAAGATGAGTTTCAGATCGAGCCTCATCCCCCAGGTTTATTGCACCAGATCTCCAGAAAGTGTGGTTTGGCTGTGGGGGCATATAAAATTGAATCAAAGCCGTGGGTTATCGCATCTGAAGACGACATTGAAAAACTGATCAATATGTTAGAAGATAGTAGGAGAGTACTCCCTATCTTCATCGCATCAGGCGATGTTCGATCAAAAAATCCAAACAGTCCATTGATTAATACAGGATTGTTGGCAAGTGCAACTGTCGGACTTGCACATGTCGTAGTCCTCCCAGGTGAATATACTTATTCATTGAGCGATAAATTTGGTAAGATGCGGTCTGTTTTTCATGGTGCTGTCCGTGTTTTTATGCCTGGATTTAGCGCTAGTGCAAATCCGTATGAGCATAGGCTTTTTCTTGCGGATCAAATTTGTTCTGCACATGGATCACTGCAATGTGTCCACCTTTTGAGGTTGCTTGCTGCGAATCATAGTCTATTTCGCACGCGATTAGATCACGACGTAATGACATTTTCTGCTGTTCGTACATATTCTCTAAAGATCGAGCAAGAGCGAGGAATTAATGATGGATCAAGTTATTTAAAACAACTTGAGTCTGCACAGCGCAGAATTAGGTCTTTAGAGGACGAATTGAAGGAAGCTAAGGACTGGGAACAACAATTAAGTGATTTTCATAAGGCTGCAGAGGACCGCGCAAAATCTGTCGAAGCACATCTGAGAGGAGCGACGATCAGAATACAGAACCTGACAGAGTGTTTGGAAAAATATGGGAATAGAGAGGACGATGATGTCACAATGCCTACATCCTGGGGAGATTTTGCTGATTGGTGCGATAAAAATTTGGTAGGACGATTAGTGCTGGCACCTGCCGCCCGTCGAGGTGTCAGTAAACCTGATTTCACTGATGTATCGTTGGCTGCTCGTTGCCTCCTTTGGCTCGCTGATGAGTGCCGAAAACGCAGAATGGAAGGCGGCGGGAAGATATCTGAGTCAGTAGTTGAGGAAGGCGTTAGGAATTCATCGTGTGGTGGTGATAGTTATGAATTTGAATTTTGTGGTCAACGGCTTGTTGCAGACTGGCATGTAAAATGTGGTGGGAATACTCGTGATCCATCAAGATGCCTAAGAATTTATTATGCGTGGGATCAACAGTCTATGCAAATTGTCATTTCTGATATGCCAGGGCACCGTCGGACAGGAGCCAGCTGATATTATATAATAAGATATTCTGTCATGTGAGTTAGGTACTTCATCTGTGATTAACCTGAGTAAAGGTAGAAGCATCCCTCAATGGGGCTTCCTTCTCCAAAGCCTTCTGATTTGAGCTTCATGATTTTCCGCTGCTACCCGGCGACCGGGGCGAAGGTGGCGCCCGTGAGGGCGGCGAGGTCCTTGGGGGAGAGTTCGATGTCCACGCCGCGGCGTCCGGCGCTGACGAAGATGGTCTGCTGCGCCTCGGCCGAGGCGTCGATGACCGTGGGCAGGCGCTTCTTCTGCCCCAGGGGACTCAGGCCGCCGACCACGTAGCCGGTGACGCGCTCGGCCAGGGCCGGGTCGGCCATGGCGGCCTTCTTGACGCCCAGGGCGCGGGCCAGGAGCTTCAGGTCCAGGCGCTGCATGACCGGCACCACGGCCACCACGAGGCCGTCGCCCGCGGCCGCGACCAGGGTCTTGAAGACCCGGGCCGGGTCCACGCCCAGCTTGTCCGCGGCCTCGCGGCCGTAGGACTCGGCCGAGGGGTCGTGCCGGTACTCGTGGACCGTGTAGGAAATCCTGGCCTTCTTCGCGCGGTCTATGGCCGGGGTCATGTCTCCTCCTGTCTCTTCCGACGCCGACACAGCGAGTTACCCTCCCCGCGCCCGACGCGCAACGTCCACGCGGGCGTCCCGGCCGTTTCGACCGTGGCCTGCGCTCCGGGGCTCGGCGTCGTTCCCCCTGCCCCGGCACCCGGCAAGCCCCGCGAAGCGCGGTGAAAAGTTTTGGGGAAGGGTGGAGGAGGGGTGTGGGGAGGAGGCGGGGAACC
>NZ_ATHV01000016.1 GCF_000422205.1 Desulfovibrio sp. X2 | reverse complement strand
CGCGGCCTTTTTCGTTGTGCCAGGATGACCGGACGGCTCAGCCGCCGCAGCCTCCGGAGGAGCAGCCGCCGCAGCCGCCCGTGGGGCCGCCGGGGCCGCGGTTCAGGTGCGCCGGGCGGGCGGCGGGGTGGATCTGCTTGACGCTGTCCAGCCCCTTGAAGGGCGAGGCGCCGGTCTTCAGGGAATGGCGGGAGACGAGGCGCGTGGTCTTGGCGCTGCCGCAGCCGGGGCAGCAGGGGGCGGTCTCGTCCCGCATGCTGCCGAGCTCCTCGAACTCGCGGCCGCAGTCCTCGCAGACGTATTCGTACATGGGCATGCGTGTCACCTCACGGAAGGATGTCGGGAAATGGCCGGGAAAGGATACCGTGCTGCCCGGCCATGTCAAGGCGCGTCCGATTCGCCCGGAACGGCCGCGCGGAAGGATACGGCCGGAAGGAGACGGCCGGAAAGGCGCGGCGGGAAGCCCCGGCAGGTCGCGCGTTCCCCGTCTATTCGCCGCAGCTGTCCGCGGAGGTGGCGAAGAGGCAGCTCTCGCAGAAGACGAAGCACTCGCCGTCCGTGGACTCCACCGAGAGCGTGGCGCCGCAGAAGGGGCAGGGCACCTCGTCCGCGCAGGACTGCGCCCGCTCGACGGCCTCTTTCGCGCGCTCCGTGCGGATGTGCTCGAGGGCGCAGACGATGCTTCGCATGGGTACCTCGCCGGTACGTGTGTCTTTTTGTGCAGACCTTCCATAGCGCAAAGCCGGGGTCGAGGGAAATGGGCAGAAACCCTCGGCCTGCCGCCGTGTTCCGGCGCCCTGTCTAGGGCAGCGGCTTCACCCCCCAGATGTCCTCGGCGTATTGCCGGATGGCCCTGTCCGAGGAGAACTTGCCCATGCGCGCGGTGTTCAGGATGGAGCGGGCGGCCCAGCCGCGCGGGTCGGCGAAGGCCGCGGCGGCCTCGTGCTGGGCGCGCATGTAGTCGGCGTAGTCCGCGAGCACCATGAAGTAGTCGCCGCCGGCAAGGAGCGAGTCCACGATGGGCGCGAAGAGGTCCGGCTCGCTCGGCGTGAAGTGGCCGGAGCGGATGAGGTCGAGCGCGCGGGAGAGTTCGGGCGAGGAGGCGGCCAGGGCGGCCGGGTCGTAGCCGCCCGCGCGCCGCTGCTGCACCTCGTCCACGCGCAGGCCGAAGAGGAAGAAGTTCTCCGCGCCCACCTCCTCCAGGATCTCGACGTTGGCGCCGTCGAAGGTGCCGATGGTCAGGGCACCGTTCAGGGCGAACTTCATGTTGCCCGTGCCCGAGGCCTCCATGCCCGCGGTGGCGATCTGCTCCGAGAGGTCGCAGGCGGGGATGATGCGCTGCGCGAGCGACACGGAGTAGTCCGGCAGGAAGCAGGCGCGCAGCCTGCCCTTGCAGGCCGGGGCGGCGTTCACGGCCTCGGCCACGGAGCAGATCAGGCGGATGATCAGCTTGGCCATGGCGTAGCCCGGCGCGGCCTTGCCCGCGAAGAGCACGGTGCGCGGGGTCACGCTCGCGTTCGGGTCGTCCAGCAGCCGGGCGTAGAGCGTCACCAGGTGCAGGCAGTTCAGGATCTGGCGCTTGTACTCGTGGATGCGCTTGACCTGCACGTCGAAGAGGCTCGCGGGGTCGGTCTCCACGCCGCACAGCTCCTTCACGGTCCTGGCCAGGCGCTCCTTGTTGGCCTTGCGGATGGCCATCCACTCCTCGCAGAAGGCCGCGTCCCCGGACAGCGGCTCGAGCCCCCGGAGCTTGTCGAGGTCCGTGACCCAGCCGTCCCCGACCTCGCGCGTGGCCAGGGAGGCCAGCCGCGGGTTGCACTGCAGCAGGAAGCGGCGCGGGGTGATGCCGTTGGTCACGTTGGTGAAGCGCTCGGGATACATGTCGTGGAAGTCGCGGAAGATGGTGTGGCGGATGATCTCCGAGTGGAGCTCGGCCACGCCGTTCACGCGGTGGCTGCCCACGATGGCCAGGTGCGACATGCGCACCTGCTTCTCCGGACCCTCCTCGATGAGCGACATGCGGCGCAGGCGGTCCGTGTCGCCCGTGTAGCGCATGGCCACCTCCTGGAGGAAGCGGCGGTTGATCTCGTAGATGATCTGCATGTGCCGGGGAAGGAGGCGCTCCATGATCTCCACGGGCCACTTCTCCAGCGCCTCGGGCAGCACGGTGTGGTTGGTGTAGGCGAAGGTGCGCACGCAGATGGACCAGGCCTGCTCCCAGGTGAGGTGCTCGCCGTCGAGCAGCATGCGCATGAGCTCGGGGATGGCGATGGAGGGGTGGGTCTCGTTCAGCTGCACGGCCACCTGCTCGGGCAGGTGGTCCCAGGTGGCGCCTTCCTTGCGGAAGCGGCGCACGATGTCCTGCATGGTTGCGGAGACGAAGAAATACTGCTGCTTGAGCCGAAGCTCCTTGCCCGCCTCCTCGCGGTCGTCCGGGTAGAGGACCATGGAGACGTTCTCGGACTGGATCTTGTTCTCCAGCGCGCCCACGTAGTCGCCGGAGTTGAAGAACTGCAGGTCGAAGGCCTTGGCCGCCTTGGCCACCCACAGCCGCATGTTGGTGGTGAAGCCGTTCTTGTAGCCCGGGATCATGACGTCGAAGGCCATGGCCCGGATGCGCTGCGTGTCGATCCAGTGGTAGCGGGTGCAGCCCTCGTGGTCCACGTACTCGCGCACGTGGCCGTAGAAGTGCACGGAGTAGAGGTGCTTGGCGCGCTGAAAGCCCCACGGGCTGCCGTAGTGCAGCCAGTTGTCGGCCCGCTCCACCTGGCGCCCGTCCTCGATGTCCTGGCGGAAGATGCCGTAGGCGTAGGAGATGCCGTAGCCGTAGCCCGGGATCTTCCGGGTGGCCATGGAGTCCAGGAAGCACGAGGCCAGGCGGCCGAGGCCGCCGTTGCCCAGGCCCGGCTCCGCCTCCTGCTCGATGAGCTCCTCGAGGTCGAAGCCCGTGTCCTCGAGCGCCGTCTTGACGTCGTCCTCGATGCCCAGGCTCAGGATGTTGCTCTCCAGGAAGCGGCCGGGAAGGAACTCCAGGGAGAGGTAGTAGACCCGCTTGGTGTCCATCTCGTAGAATTCGCGTTGCGTCGCGATCCACTGGTCCACCAGGCGGTCGCGCACGGCGAAGGACAGCCCCTGGGAACAGGTATAGGCGCTGGGCCGCTCGAAATCGTTGCCCAGCGTGGTGGCGATGTGGCGCTTGATGTCCGCGGCGATCTTCTCGCTCTCGGGCGCGCTCGGCGTGTAGCAGAGCTCGTCCACGATGCGTTTTTCCCTGGCGAGTCTGGCCTTGCCCGGGTCCTCCGCGCGAGTCTTGCCCGCGGACGGCTTGGCCGCGGCCTTCGCCTGCGCCGCGCGTCCCGCCCCCGTGGTCCCGCCCTTGCGGTTCCTGCCGCCCTTGCCGCCCTTGTCGCCCTTGTCGTTCGATGCCGCCATGCGCGCTCCCTGCGTCTGCGAGTTCAAATCAGGATAGCACGTCGCCCGGGCGCAGCAAAGGGCAGGGGCGTTATATTCCCGTGACGTGCGCAAGAATGTCGGGGCCCGGACGCGGGCCGGGCATCCTCGGGGGCCGCGAAAAGGCGTGGGGCATGCGCCGTTGACAGCGCGCGGGGCCGGGGCTAAGAGGACTGCATGCGCACGCAGATCGGAACCGCACCCAGCTTCTTTTCGTTTTCCTTTTTCTTCTTCTTTAGAAGCGCCCGCGGTTCCACGGCGCGCGCAGGTTAGCACACACCCTGCGCACGATCCGGAGGGGCCGCGGGCATAAGCCCGCGGCCCCTCCGTCGTTTCGGGCCCCGGGTTCCCCCTGTGCGGTCCTTTCGGGCAAACCCTCCGAGGAGGAGAACATGTTGCTTGGAAAGGCCGTCCGCCTGGAACGCATCTTCAACCGCAATACCGGCCGCACGATCATCGTGCCCATGGACCACGGCGTCAGCGTCGGGCCCATCGGCGGCATGGTGGACTTCAAGGGCTCGGTCAACCGCGTGGCCGAGGGCGGCGCCAACGCCGTGCTCATGCACAAGGGCATGCCGCGCTGCACGCATCGCGGCTACGGCAAGGACGTCGGGCTCATCGTCCACCTCTCCGCGTCCACCTCCCTCTCGCCGTTCCCCAACGCCAAGACCCTGGTCGGCACGGTGGAGGACGCCCTGCGCCTGGGCGCGGACGGGGTGTCCGTGCACGTCAACCTGGGCGACGTGAGCGAGCGCGAGATGCTGCGCGACCTGGGCGAGGTCACGAGCCGCGCGGCGGAGTGGGGCATGCCGGTGCTGGCCATGATGTACGCGCGCGGCGCGCACATCCCGGACGAGTACGACGCGGACGTGGTCTGCCACGCGGCGCGCGTGGCCGTTGAGCTCGGCGCGGACGTGGTCAAGGTGCCCTATCCCGGCAGCCTCGAGGACTTCGCGCGCGTGGTGGAGGCCTGCTGCGTGCCCGTGCTCATCGCGGGCGGGCCGCGCATGGACAGCGAGCGCGACCTGCTGACCATGGTCCACGACGCCTGCCTCGCGGGCGGGGCCGGGCTGTCCATCGGCCGCAATGTGTTCCAGCACGAGCGGCCCGAGGTGCTGATGAAGGCCCTGGCCCGCATCGTCCACGACGAATGGGACGTGGAGCGGGCCCTGGAGCTTCTGCACGGGGCGGAATGAGGCGTGCGCGCAATGCGCGGATCTCAATTCTGCGGATGACCGTGTGCGGGGCTGTCGACATCCGTAAGACTCGCGCCTTGGAATTCCTGCGCGGGGACCGGGCCGGGGCCGTCACGGCCATCCGGCCCGGGGCCTCAGGCGCGCACGTGGTCCTTCAGCCACTTGAGCACGTTGGCGCTGCCGCGTCCCACGAAGGACGGGGTGAGCCTGAAGACGTACAGGAAGTCGGTCTCCTTGATCAGGGGCTTCAGGTCGTCGAAGAGGGACTTGGGGGTGGCGTCCACCTCCACGGCCCAGATGGCAGGAGTCAGCCGGGCGTAGGCGTGGGTCTTCAGGAGCTCGAAGAATCGCGGGTAGGCCTCGGGCGGTTGCTGCAGATCGGTGACCACGAGCAGTGCGGGCATGGGGGCTCTCCTCCTTGGGGCTTCCAGGGGTTTCGTAGCAGGGACGCTCGCGGCCAGCAACGCGAAAGCGGTGCGGGGCAGGCGAAAAGGGGTAAAGAAATGAACCCGGGCGGCCGATAGGACGATAGGGCGACAATTCCCGGCTCGGGTGGGGAGCATGCCTGTCGACGGAATGGACACAACGATCCGGTCCGTCCCGAAGGGGGCGGGCCGGGCGACGATGCGCGACGCGAGAGCCCGGGGCGTTTTCATCCCGGGCGGTCTGTTCGACAAGACGACGTGAGTCCGAGCCGGCTGCGGCGCCCGCAGTGGTCCCCGCGTCCGGCCGCAAGGCCGGGCGCGGGGCCTCCTTTGCCCGCCTCCATATCCGTTCGTCGCCCCGGCCCCTTCGGCGGCGCGCGGCGTTGCCAGGGGCGCGCCGAGCGTGTAAATCTCGCGGCCGGAGGTGAATCATGGTCA
The DNA here is from genome assembly GCF_000422205.1 of Desulfovibrio sp. X2. Classification (NCBI taxonomy): domain Bacteria; kingdom Pseudomonadati; phylum Thermodesulfobacteriota; class Desulfovibrionia; order Desulfovibrionales; family Desulfovibrionaceae; genus Desulfovibrio; species Desulfovibrio sp. X2. The sequence goes on along the minus strand of NZ_ATHV01000016.1, from coordinate 1,194 downwards.
ACGCCATCGTGCTCATGAAGGTCGATCCCGCCCGCATCAACGAAGTGGCCCAGAAACTTCTGGAAGTCCAAGCCGTGCACGAGGTCTTCTCCACCGCAGGCCGCTACGACCTGGTGGCCCTGGTGCGCGTGCGCGAGCACGAGACCCTGGCCGAGGTGGTCACGTCCGGCTGCCTGGCCATCGAGGGCATCCAGGGCTCCGAGACCCTGGTGGCCTTCAAGGCCTACTCCCGCCACGACCTGGAACGGATGTTCGACCTGGACTAGGCCTGAGCGCGCCGGGCGAGGGCATCCATGCACCGCAGAACGCTTTTCAGGACCCTGGCCGGAGCGGCCTGCTGCTGCCTCCTGCCCCGCGCGGGGCTTGCCGCCGCGCCCGCCTCGCCCGCCGCATCCGATGACGCCGCCGCATCCGAGGCCAGCTATTTCGCGCGCCGCAGGGACGCGCTGCTCGCCGCGTTCAAGGCCACGAACGCTGGCGTGGCCGCCATGCTCGCGGGCAGGCTCGGCGAGCGCGCCGCCAAGGCTGCGACCGGCGACGCGCTGGACTCGTTCGCGGACCAGATCCCCCTCATGCCCCCGGTCGGAGGCGAGCGGAACCCGGACAGCTGCTTCATCCCCGTGGCCGCGTGGTACGTGGCCTACGCCAGGACGCTCCGGCCGCACGGCCTCACGGGCGAGGACGTGGGGCGGATCATCTACGAGCTGAACGCCCGAGAGCTCGCGGCCCGGCCGAAGAAGGACCTCCTGGTCGAGGGCGCCGCGCGCTTCACGCCAAAGGCCTACGAGGATGGCCGGGCCTGGGCGGCCTGGACGCAGCGCCGCGAGTACCCCGCCAACTGGGTGGCGCATTTTTTCGAGGACGGTCCGGACTTCGACTTCGGCTACGACTACACCGAGTGCGGCGTGGTCAAGTACATGCGCGCCCACGGCGTGCCCGAGGTCGCGCCCTACGTCTGCGTGAACGACTTCCTCTCGAGCCGCGCGCAGGACACCGGGCTTCGCCGCATACGGACCCTGGCGCTCGGCTACGACTGCTGCGACTTCCGCTACAAGCAGGGCCGCCCCGTGCTGCAGGACTGGGAGAGCGAGGCGCCCAAGATCGCCGCGCGGCTGAAGGAACTGAAGATGGTCTGATGGCCTGACGCGCCCGTGCGGGCACGTCCGTCCGACGACGCGAAAAGCCCCGCGCACG